>JAKSTK010000074.1 GCA_024402615.1 Treponema sp. | reverse complement strand
AGTAAGCCAGCGTAGAGGAATTGATTTTCTGTGCCCAACGGACAATGTGTTTCATTATTAAATCCTTAAAAAAATTATTTCTGACGGAAGATAATTCTTCCTTTGTTCAAATCATAAGGTGAGAGAGCAACTTTTACGCTGTCACCAGGAACAATTCTGATGTAATGCTTACGCATTTTGCCTGAAAGATGAGCCAAAATCATGTGGCCGTTCTGCAATTCAACACGGAATGTTGTGTTTGGTAAAGCTTCTTTTACGATACCTTCAACTTCAATAGCTTCTTCTTTTGCCATAAGTTTCCTTTTCAATAAGAATAAAAAAATAAGATTTTGAATGCAAAAAAAGTTTGTCTTTTTAACTTTTTGCATTTATATTAATATATACAAAATTATTGAACTTGACAACACGACTAAAAAAACCGTCTTTTTTCGGGTGTCTTTTTCGGGGGAATTAAAAATGGAACAGGCTTTTATTGATGAAATTAAAGGAAAACTGCTTGAGCAGCGTAAAGATATTGTAGCCGCATTGAATGTTCAGAATGATGATATGAAGAATCTGGTAAAACCAGTAGAAACAGGCGATGAAGCTGATGTCGCTTCTGATGTTATCGACCGAGCATTACTTAATGCTTTAAGTGCTCAGGATACACAGCGCCTTCAGTTAATTGATGCTGCATTAGACAGAATTAATCAGGGTAAGTTTGGTGTATGTCTCCAGTGTGGAAAAGAAATTTCACATGAAAGATTGAACGCTTTGCCTTGGGCATTCCTTTGTATCAACTGTGCAAATAAAGCTGAACGCAGAAACCGCTAAGCTTAAAATTACAAAGCAAAATGCTTAATTGAGCCGGCTTCAGGGTAGGAAACTTCCTTGAAGCCGATTTTTTTTGCATAAGCAATTGCTCTGTCAAAAGCACAATCCAAATCTTCTGCATTATGACAATCAGAATTAATCATCACTGGAATTCCTGCTTCGTAAATGAGGGTAAGGAAATACTCAGAAGGGTAAAAATCGTCCATGGCTCCACGGGCAATAGCACCTGTATTGATTTCTGCAATGACTCCTGCTTTCTGTGCTTCTTTGACAGTGGCTTTTAATTCATCCTTGTACCAGCTTTCCGATTCATCAAACAGTTTAAGTTTTGCGTTTCTTTTTCTGATTACATCCGGATGGCCCCAGATATCAAAATTACCTAAATTCAACATTTCCCGCTGTGCCTGAAAATAATCACAAACAGCGCGTTTTTTATCTTCCCCGTACAAAATTCCAATTCCCTGTTGAATTCGTTCAACGTAAGTGTCGGCAGAGTAGTGCCCTTTTTTTGAAGCAACATAGTGAACAGAACCAATAAGAAAATCCGGCTTTAATTCTTTGTAAAAATCGTGATCAGGTACAGTAAGACCAGGAAAATAATCAGCTTCAAAGCCGCAGCGGATATCAATTTTGTCTTTGAATTTTTCTGCAAGGCTGCGGATTTCTTCCACATATTTTACATGTTCGCGGGGGGCAATGTGCCACTTTCCGCCAAATGGAAACATACTGTGACTGGAAAAGCCTAAAATGTCAAAGCCTTTAGCAATTGCAGAAAGAACCATTTCTTCTGCTGAATTTTTACCATCGCAGTAAGTTGTGTGAGTATGGAAGTTAATTTTCATAATTAAGTCCTGTTTATAAAACTAATTTAGAATTCTGACTGAAGAATAGACAGACATTTCTGAACAAGTACCTGAGGTTTTAAAGGTTTTACCAGATAAGTTTTTGCACCAGAGCTTAAAGTTTTAGAAATCCATTCGCGCTGAGTATTCTGTGAATAAACAACTACAGGAGGTGCATCATAACTTGTTCTCATTCTGTTCAAAACGCTGAAGGCCGAATTGTCTGTAAGCATAATATCCATAACAACTAAATCAAACAGACCTGATTCATAATTATTCAGGTAAGCTTCTCCAGTTGTAAAGGCTGTAGTTTCTGCTCCAATATCATCAAAAGTTTTTTTAGTGAGAGCAAGAGCCTGAATATTGCTGTCGATAATTGCAACCTTTAATACGGTTCCTTCATCCTTTTCTACCGCATTAGTATTTTCGGAATTATTATCAGAATGGAAACGAGTTCTAACTGTACTTGTATCTTCTTCCTGATAAGAAGGTGTAAGAATTTTATCTGTAATAAGGTCTGAAACACTGGAAGTAATAGTTGTATCAACCAGAGCGTTTAAAACTTTTGGAAGATTTTTTGAAACTTCAATTCCAGAGTAAGTAGGATGTCCGTCAATTAAATCGTGAATAAAATCACTGAAAGAAAGAATCTTTACGTTTTTATTGTGAACTCTAGGACAGGCAAGAACATTATCAATAAGGAATTCCAGATTGTAGCCGTCTACAAAAGAAAGTTCCAGGTTTGTAAGCATAATAATGATTTTTGGAGAATCAATTTCTTCCTGTTCAATAATTTCAGAAAGTTTATACTGGAGCAAAGCCAGTTTATCTCTGTTCATGCCAAGTGCTACTTCAATAAATACAATGCTGCCGTTACGGTGAACATCAAGTACACAAGGAGTAGTATCCATAGACAGAGGGTTGTGAAGTACTTTACCAATAGATTCAAAGAAAACATCAAACTGAATAGGTTTTGTAAAATATTTTACTACACCATACTGAGCAAGAGATGCCATGCTGGAGCGTTCTGCATAAGGACCTGTAATGATTACAGGAATATTTGCGGTATTAGGATCAGCAGCTTTTTTTTCTAAGAAGGCCATTTCTTCAATGCGATCTTCACTCATATCAAGAATGATAAGATTTGGAAGTATAGAAAGCATTTTAGGGTAAGAGTCACGGTTTTCCTGAGCCAGGGTAACTTCAATCTGATCGTCAGAAAGTTTCTGCTTCAGGAAGTCTCTGAATAACTGATGGCTATCTATAATAAGTACCTTTTTCATGTCAAAAATTATACATCAACATAGGTTTAGTTTCTAGTTTTTATTTTCAAAACCTTCCAGTATTAAAGCAGTGCTTTAACTTCGGTGACTTTTATGGAAGAATTTGGTAGAATATAGGGTATGAAAAAGCATATTTTGATTAAATCGGCTTTAGTTTTAAGCCTTTGCGCAGTATTAGCAGTTCTCACTTCATGTAAAGATAAAATCATGGGTTACAGTGTTCTTCTGTGGAATTTGCCAGAACAGGAGATGCAGGATGGAGATACAGTTCCTGTTTACATCCGCTCAAACATTACTCAGGTTTATGTTGTAGAAAATCATAAAGGCGAAAAAATTGAAATTCCATTATGGATGCTTACAGAACCAGTAAAAAAGAACAAGCTGGACAGCCAGAAAAAGATTTATGCAGACTGTGCTCACAAATATGCTTCAGTAAAAATTGACGGACTTCCTTGCCGTGCAGAAGCAGTAAATACTGCAAAACAGGTTTATCGTTTACGCAAAGGGGAAGTTATTAAAATTCTGTATAAGGGAAAAGGACAGGCTCCAATGACCGGTGGAAAACCTCTGGAAGGTGACTGGTACAGAATACTTGCCAGCGATGGAACAAAAGGCTGGTGTTTCTCTTACAACCTTAACATTTACGAAACAGATATTACCGGCGGAAAAGTTGGCGGAGAAGTTGATATCATTGAAGATACAACAGACAAATATTTTGACGCAATGGTAAACCGTATCTGGTATCCTGATTCCTATAAAACAATGATTTCTACAGGAAATATTGATCCAGAGAAATTGAGTACATCAAACTTCTTTGTACTTGATCCTGAAGCAGAAAAAGTAACTCTCAATATGAACGGAATTCACGAAACCTGGAATTACGAAGGTTATACAAAAACCGGCGATAAACAGTATCAGCTTAAAAATATTCCAATTATCTTGATTTACAAAAAAGCAGGTTTCATTGTTGCACGCTATACAAATGAAAGCGGAAAACCTCAGGAAATTAATCTGGTATTGATTGATGTAAATATTAATGAAGTTGTACAGAAAGAAAGTCAGCGGCGTGCCCAGACTTACGCAAAGGTTGTTTCGTTAGGAAACAAATTCGTAAGTTCTAACTATGGTACTTTGGATATGGATTCTGACGGAAACTTCAAATGGACTAACTTCAAACTGCTGGTTCCAAGTGTAATCAGTAAAAATGCAAAAACTACCGGAAAAGCTTATGTTAAGTATGCTTTAGGAAAGAATGTTTCTGCTTCTTACGATGGTGTATTAACCTTTATGTTTGATGGAACAGATACAGAAGTTAACTTCCTGTACAAAATCGACAACGGTCGTCTCCGTCTTGAAGATGCCGTAAATGCAACATATAACGGAAATCTGGTTACTGCCAAGAGTGGCAGCCCAATCATTATTTCCTTTAATATTCAGTAATTATTTATAACGAAAAAACGGAAAAATAAATGGCTTTTGTACAATTTTCACAGGTATCTCTTGCTTTTGGTGACAGAGATATTCTTAAAAATGTAACAATAAATCTTCAGACAGGTTCAAAAGTTGCTCTGACCGGAGCAAACGGAGCCGGAAAGTCTACACTTATTAAAGTTCTGGCAGGTTTGCAAAATCCAGACAGTGGGGACAGAGCAGTGCAAAAGGACTGCCGAATTGTTTATCTTCCACAGTCAGGTTTAACCCATCACGGTTGTACTTTAATTGAAGAAGCAGATAAGGCTTTTCAGTTTGGTTACGATTTACAGAACGAAATAGATAAAATTGGTGAACAGCTTCAGCAGGGATCGGGAAATACAAACGCTTTGGTTGAACGCCAGGCCGATTTGATTCAAAAACTGGATGATTCAGGCTGGCACCGCCGTCAGACTTTAGCAGAATCGGTTTTATTAGGACTTGGTTTTTCCCGCAGCGATTTTGAAAAGAAAACTGAACAATTTTCCGGTGGATGGCAGATGCGTATTGCCTTGTCTAAAGCGCTTATGCAGAATCCTGATATTCTTCTTCTGGACGAACCTACAAACTATCTTGATATTGAAGCCCGTTCCTGGCTGGAAGAATTCCTGCAGAATTATAAAGGCGGTTTCCTTTTAGTAAGTCACGACCGTTATTTCCTTGATGTAACAATCAACGAAGTATATGAACTTTTTAACGGCGACTTAAAACGATATCCTGGAAACTTTTCACATTACGAAAAAGTTCGTGAAGTGGAATTACAGACATTAATTAATGCCTACGAACAGCAGCAGCAGGAAATCAACAAACTGGAAGATTTTATTACTCGCTTTGGTTATAAAGCAACTAAGGCTGCACAGGCACAGGAATATCAGAAAAAGCTGGACAAAATGGTTCGCATTGAAATTCCAGAAAGTCTTAAAAAAATTCATTTTACTTTCCCGCCGGCACCACACGCGGGTCGTCTGGTTTTGCGAATGAACGGAATTTGTAAAAGCTATGACGGAAATTTCAATGTTCTTGATAATCTGGAACTGACCTTAGAAAACGGACAGCGGCTTGTTGTTGCCGGACGAAACGGTGCTGGTAAATCTACTTTGCTTAGAATTATTGCAGAGGAAGATAAAAAATTTACCGGAGAAATTATTCCTGGAGCCGGTGTAAAAATCGGATACTTCAGTCAGGATAATGCAGAAACAATTAAGGGAAGTCAGACAATTCTGGAATATCTGGAAAGTGTTGCACCGCTGGAGCTTATTCCAAAACTGCGGGATATGCTTGGTGCGTTCCTGTTCCGGGGCGATGATGTTTACAAAAGTCTTGATGTGCTTTCCGGTGGAGAAAAAAGCCGAATTGCCCTGCTGCAGCTGCTTCTAAGTCCTGTTAATCTTTTAGTACTTGATGAACCTACAAACCACCTTGATATTCATTCAAAGGATGTTTTGCTTAAAGCACTTAAAGATTTTGGTGGTTCCGTAATTTTTGTAAGCCATGACCGCGGATTTATTGAACAGCTGGCTACAAATGTACTGGAATTAAAGCCTGGTAAGTTCAAATATATTCCCGGCGACTATATTTATTATCAGGAACAGCTTGCAAAAGAAATGGATAATGAAGGAGGAGAGAGCACTCTCCTCGCTGCAGCCGCTAAAGCGTCTTCCGCTACCTCTCCAAACGGGGATTCTCCCCGTAACGCCCCTGCAACATCGGGTGGAGAAACAAAACTCAGCTGGGAAGAGCAGAAAAAACTGGAAGCAGAACGGCGTAAAAAAGAAAAAGAACTGCAAAAGCTGGAAAATGCTTTACTGGAACTGGAAGCAAAAAAAGATGAGCTTTCGGCAAAAATGGCAGATCCTGCTGTATATTCAAACGGCGAAAAAGCTAAGGCTGTACAGCGGGAATTAGATGAAGTTCTGGCAAAAATAGCCGAAACTGAAGAACAGTGGATGCTGAATGCAGACCAGTAGATTGCGTGAACTATAAACACTTATATACAAGGAGTAAACCTATGGAAAAAATGATTGTAAATAATTACGGAAGTTTTGATGTTACTTTTGTAAAAGGTAAAGGTTCCACAATGTGGGACAAAAACGGAAAAAAATATATCGACTTTATTTCTGGTATTGGAGTTAACTGTCTTGGACATAATTACAAACCATTAGTAAAAGCTCTTTCTGCTCAGGCAAAAAAACAGATTCACATTTCAAACTATTTCTTCTCTGACATTGGTTTGAAGTTTGCAGAAGAACTTTTGCAGGTAACTGGTTTTGAACATGGATATTTTGGAAACTCTGGTGCAGAGGCAAATGAAGCCGCAATTAAACTGGCAAGAAAATATGGTCAGCTTAATGGTGGCGATAAACGCAAAACAATCGTTACTTTGAAGTCTTCTTTCCACGGAAGAACTTTAGCAACTCTTACAGCAACAGGACAGGATAAATTCCACCCTGACTGTTTTGCCCCATATCTAGAAGGATTTAAAACTATTGAAGCAAATAATTTTGAAGCACTGGAAAATGCTTTTGATGATACAACTGCCGCATTGCTTATTGAATGTATTCAGGGTGAGGGTGGTGTAAACCTTATTAATCCAGAGTGGGCAAAAGCTGCTGCTGAAAAAGCAAGAGCCGCTGGTGCAATTGTAATGGCAGATGAAGTTCAGACAGGAGTTGGTAGAACAGGTACTTACCTTGCTTCAGACTGGCTTGGTTTTAAACCGGAAGTTGTAACACTGGCTAAAGGAATTGCTGGTGGTGTTCCAATGGGAGCTTGTCTCTTTAGAGGAAAAGCTGCAGATGCATTTGTTGCAGGTGATCATCAGTCAACTTTTGCAGGAAACCCATTGGCTTGTGCTGCCGGTGATGTAGTAATCAATACAATTATGGCACCAGGCTTCCTTGACAGAGTAAATCACGCAGGAGACATTATTCGCGGTGCAATATCCAGCTGGAACTTACCAATTGTAAAAGGAGTTCGCGGTAAAGGACTTATGATTGGTACACAGATTGATTCTTCTGTAAAACCATTTGATATTGAAGTTGAATGTTTAAAACAGGGCTTGTGTACAACAACTGCCGGTGCAGATGTTGTAAGATTCCTTCCTCCATTAAACATTTCCGATAAAGAAATAGAAGAAGGTCTTGCAATCTTCAAACGCGTTCTGGAAAGCTTCTGCAAATAGTTTTTTTAATCACACGGATTAAGAGCCACCTAACGGTGTCTCTGTTGTTATATCAAAAAGAAAAATCGTTAGATTTTTCCTAATCCGTGTGACAAACCAATTCTTGCCGTTAAATAAAAAAGACTGTCTAAAAGTTATGGTATCAAACCAAACTTACGGACAGTCTTCTTTTTTTTAACGACTATTCCTAACCGAAATTAGAAAATCTTTTTGAATTCTTCAAGAAGAATTGGTGTTTCAATAGAAGCATCAAGATTAGTCATATTGCCTTTTTTGTTGTAGTAGTCAATTAAAGGCTGTGTCTGTTCTTTGTATACTTCCATACGGTGAAGAATAGATTCCTGTTTATCATCATCACGCTGGTAGATTTCTCCACCACATTTGTCACAAACACCTTCAACTTTTGGAGGGAGTGTAAGAACGTTATAGTTAGCACCACAAGCTCTACAAACACGGCGTGTGCTCAAACGTTTAATAACGATTTCTTCGGCAATTTCGAAGTTTACACAAGAAAGTTTAAGTCCAAGTGTATCAAGCATTTCTGCCTGTGGAATTGTACGAGGGAAACCATCAAGAATAAAACCGTTTTTACAGTCATCCTGAGCAAGTCTGTCCTTTACCAATTCAAATGTTAAATCATCAGATACTAAAGAACCTGAATCAATAATTGCTTTAACTTTTACTCCAAGAGGAGTCTGTGCTTTAATGTTAGCACGGAAGATATCACCAGTAGAAATGTGTGGAATTTTATATTCTTCTGCAACTTTTACAGCCAAAGAACCTTTACCAGCACCAGGTGCTCCCAAGAAAATGAAATTGTTCATTAATTTCTCCTAATAAAAAATTTTCTTATTAAAACCAGCCTTTAAAGACCGAATTAAATTATACACTATGGATATAAAATATCCTAGAAAAATGGACTAAAATTTCTAAGAGATTTTAAATCCGTCAATCATGTTATTTACTTTGTCGCTGGCAGTTTTGCTGTTATCTGTAGCCTGAATTGCCTGTTGAGCAACAGAAATCATTTCCTGCATACTGGCAGCAACTTCGTTACTTTGTGTTTGTGTTAATTCAGAAGCTTCTTTCAAATTTGCAATTTCATTGAATACATTCTGACTTTCATTTTTCATATGCTGGCTTGAATCTGTAATTTCTTTTGTAGTTGTATCAAGCTTTTCCATCATAGAAAGGATATGATTAACACCTGTACTTTCTTCTTCCATACCTTGTTTTACTTCTGTCATAAGATCTGAAAGATTATCAATTTTTGTTTCAACACTGTGGAAGGCTTCAGAGGAAGTTTGTGAAGATTCAACAATTTCTTTAATATCTCTTGTAATATCATTAAGAAGCTTTCCAATTTCAGCAGACTGAGTTGCCGAAGTTTCTGCAAGGGTTCGAATTTCATCTGCAACAACAGCAAAACCTTTTCCTAATTCTCCTGCATGGGCCGCTTCAATTGCTGCATTCATGGCAAGAAGGTTTGTTTGTTCTGCAATTGCCGCAATGGCTTTATTTGCTTCATTAAGGTTTTCTGACTGAAGGGAGATTTTTGAAATCTTATTACTTGCTTCTTCCTGAATTTTTAATCCTTCTCCAGCTTGTGAAACAAGTTCTCTATATTCCCGAAGAATAAGTTCAATACTTCGGTTTACAGAAAGAATGTTAGAAGAAATCTGTTCGATGGCACTGGAAGAAGATTGAATTGCATTTGCCTGATTTGTAATTTTTTCATCCAGACCAGTAATTTCTTTATCTACATCAGAAATACCAGAGTTAATAAAATCAATCTGATTCTGCTGTTCGGTAATACGGTTATCAATTGAACTTACTTGTTCTGCAGTCAGATTAATCTGATTAATGTGATTCTGCATTTTTTCGTACAAATCAGTACTGTTAGTGTTAAGAATTTTACACTGTGACTTAAGGTTTGAAACAAGAGCATCCATGCTGTTTATTACATTGTTGCAGTTTCTAGCCAGATCAGAAATTTCTGTATTTCCAGAAGATTTAATTCTTTGTGTAAGATCAGCTGTTCCGTTGGAAATTTCTGCCATGGCACTGCTTACTTTTTTCATTGGATTGAAAATTAAGTAAATGAAAAGATAGATAATTCCCAGACCCAGAAGCAGGAAGAATACACTTACAATAGAAATCTGAATTGTCTGGTTCTTAATTTGTGAAATAAGTTCTGATGAATCAAAATCTACACCAACAGCACCAACAATCTTACCGTTTGAATTTGTAATTGTATGATAAGAAGATATCATCCAGCCCCAGGAAGAATTTTCCAGGTCGGAAGCCATGAATCCACCTTTCTTATAAAAATCCCTGAAACCAACCCATTCGTCAATTTTTTCTTCTTCTTCACCTAAATCCGAAAATTCTTCTTCACCTTCTACTGCTGAACCGTCAAGAATATAGCAGGCTTTTCCGTCAGGATAAATTGTAATGGTGTATAAATATTCAACACCGGAATTTTTTGACAATTCCCGAAGCTGCGAGCAGATTTCACTGTAATATGGATCAGATTTATCCAGTGTTTTTGTAAGCTGTTCGTATTTATCGCCATCAATTATATTTGTTGCAATACGGCACAAAGGCTCTCCCTGAAGTTTTGCAAATTTTATGCCGGTTCTTTTTATGCCAGAAGCTCCGATTATTGTTACCAGTGTAAATGAAACAATAAGTAAAAGTGAAAAAGAAATAATAAATCGAACTTTAAGATTGAATTTCATAAAAATCCTGCTGTTGAATTAACGTGAAAGTTTTCTGTATACAGTACGTTTTGGAACTCCTGCTTCTTCACCGAATTCCTTCATTTTCCATTCTGCATATTCAGACCAGTTACCTTCAAAATAACGAACTTCTGAATTATTTTCGAATGCAAGAATATGAGTACAAATACGGTCCAGGAACCAGCGGTCATGGCTTACAACCATTGCACATCCCGCAAAGTCTTCTAATGCTTCTTCCAAAGCACGAACTGTTTCTACGTCCAGATCATTAGTTGGTTCGTCGAATAAAAGAACGTTTCCGCTTTCTTTAAGCATCATACCAAGATTCAAACGGTTTCTTTCACCACCAGACAGAACAGAAACTTTTTTATTCTGATCAGCACCGGCAAAATTGAACCAGCCACAGTAAGCATGAGCATTAACTTCACGAACACCGCCTTCAAGAGCGCGTCCTTTTTCGTCAACAGCACCAAGTTTTACCAGGTCTCCGCCACCGCCAAGAGTTTCGTATACGGTTTTATTTTCATCAAGACCAGTACGCATCTGGTCTACATATACTAATTTTACAGTAGAACCAACTTTAATTTCACCAGAATCTGGTTTTTCGCCGGTTGACTGTCCTGCTGCTTCTGCAATCATTTTGAAGAGAGTTGATTTACCGGCACCGTTAGGACCAACAATACCAACTACAGCACCTGCAGGAATGTGAACATTTAAGTTTTCAAAAAGAAGTTTGTCGCCAAAAGATTTTGTTACATTTTCCAGATCAATTACCTGACCGCCAAGTCTTGGACCTGCAGGAATAGAAATCTGTGTATCTTTAAGCTGTTTTTTTGATCCCTGAGACATTAAATCGTTATAGCGGGTAATGTGTTCCTTGTGTTTTGCCTGACGACCTTTTGCGCCCATGTGAATCCATTCCAATTCTTTCTGAATTTCTTTCTGGCGTTCAGATTCA
>JAKSTK010000073.1 GCA_024402615.1 Treponema sp. | reverse complement strand
GGGATGATGATATGTATGTTGTAATGAGGCGAAAAAAAAAAAAAAAATTCATAGTTGCCTGTAAAACAGATTTAGGAGAAGAATATTTCTTACAGACTCCCGAAACAGAACCTGACAGTGCAGATTACGAAATTGCCCGTGTCAGACTCAATGGAACTGCAGTAGTTCAATCTTTCAGGAAGAATACAACAACTCATAGTGGTTTTTATGTAGAAATTTTCCCTTATGATAATCTTCCAAAAAATAAAATTAAGCAGTTTTTCTATGGAAACTACTTTAGATTAATGAAGAGAGTATGTGCAATCAGAAAAGGTTATACTCCAAGTCCAAAAAGTAAGTTAATTAAGGCTTTTTTGTATTGTTACGCTTTCTGTTCAAGAATTGTTCCATTAAAAGTTCTTGAAAAAAGAATGATTAACTATCATGTAAAAGAAAATAAGAAGAATACCGATTATGTGTTCCTTTTAAGCGGTGCATGGGGTTATCAGAAAGAAAAGCATCTAAGATCAAAAATCTCGGAATTTACTAAAGTTCAGTTTGAAGATGACATTTTTACTGCACCAAAAGATTATGATTCTTTCTTAAGAGAGCAATATGACGATTATATGCAGTTACCAAAAGATATAGAAAGTTGTTATAATAAACATAGATGTATTGAACTTGATTTTGGTAAATACAGATAGGGAAGTTTATATGCGAAGAGTTATTACATACGGAACATTTGATCTTTTACATTACGGACATATTAATCTTTTGAAACGTGCTAAAGCACTTGGTGATTATCTTATTGTTGCTTTGAGCACAGATGAATTTAACTGGAATGAAAAGCAGAAAAAATGTTATTTCAGTTATGAAAAAAGAAAGGCTCTTCTTGAGGCTATTCGTTATGTTGATCTTGTAATTCCAGAAGAATCCTGGGAACAGAAAAAAACTGATGTAAAAGAATATCATGTTGATACCTTTGTTATTGGCGATGATTGGAAAGGTAAGTTTGATTTTCTTAAAGATAGCTGTGATGTTGTTTATCTTGAAAGAACTCCAGAAATCTCCACAACAAAAATTAAACAGGATATTGGCAATAAATAATGGCATCTAACAAAAACAGATACACTTCATCTCGCTTAAAGCATATCTTTTCGAGTTTACCATATGCATTTTTGTCTTTGTTCACAAAGCGTGATAAAAAGCTCATTGTGTTCAGTGCAATGCATTGTGAAACTTTTGATTCCAATTCGAAATTTTTGTTTCTTCATTTTCTGAAAAATGAACCGGAATATACGGTTAAATTTGTTATTAATGATGATGAAAAACGTAATGCCCTGGAAAAAGAATATGGACCTTATTTTATTGATACACGAACAAAAGAGGGAAAGCTTGTTGCAGTAAAAGCTGGTGTGTGGGTTGTTTCCTGGCTTGATTTACCAATTGGAGGTTTCTTCTTAAAACCTCGCAGATTAATAATTCATCTTGGTCATGGTACTCCCTTAAAAAATATTGGTCTTTGCGAAAAAGATGGCGGACTTGTAAAGAAAGTTTATTATAAACTTCATAAGACCAATATTAGTTATTCTCTGGGATCAACTCCGTTTGTTGCAAAAATTATTGAAAAATGTCTTGGCTTTCCAGAGAAAAGGGTACTGGTTTACGGGCAGCCTAGAACAGATGCACTGTTTGCAGAACCTTTGAAAGTTGAAGCTTTGAATAACGGAAAGTTCAATGTCCTGTATGCTCCAACCTGGCGTCAGTATTCAGTATTAAAGCTTTTTCCTTTTGAAAATCTTGATACAAAAAAACTTGAAGAATTCCTTGTAGAAAATAATATTCATCTTTGGATTCGTTTTCATCCCGCTTACGAGCAGTCAATTCCAAAAGAATTTCTTGAGCTTCAGAATATTTCACTTTTTTCGGCAAGTGTTTATCCGGAAGTAATGGATTATATAAACTGTTTTGATTCATTGATTACAGACTATTCTTCTATATATCTGGATTATATGCTGCTGGAAAGACCAATAATGTTCCTGCCTTATGATCTGGAAGAATATGAAAGATTGATTGGTTTTACTATGGATTATATGGAAAACACTCCTGGTCCAAAACCTGAAACACAGGAAGAATTCCAGCAGGCATTACTTAAGTTTAAATCATCGCCAGAGGAATATATTGATCTGGTAAAAAAAGCTAACGAAAAATTAAACAGTAACAGTAAGAATAACTGTCAGCAACTGGCTGATTTTATCAAATCAAAAGGGAAAAAATGAAACTGATTAAACGTGTTTTTTTGCTTTTTAGTTCTTTTCTCTTTTTGGGGTGTGTAACAGCACCTGCAGGTAAAATATTAAAAACATTTCCCCATGAAGCAGAAATTTCTGAAGAAGAAAATTTGCGTTTTATTTTTCCTGCCTTTGTTAATGAAGAAAGTAAGATAATTCCAGGTGATGGCTCAATTGTTATATTTCCAGATAATAAAATAATGGTAATTGATGGTTTTGATCCAAAAATCAGAAATCAATTTACAGCTTTTATAAAAGAGTTAGGGTATAGCAAAATCGATTATCTTGTTGCAACTCATTTTCATGGAGATCATATTGGTGGATTTCCTTCTCTTATGGAAAATTTTGAGATTGGCAGCTTCTATAGTCCTGGTGCACCAATAAGTAACTATTCTTCGGAAAGAGTTTTGAAGTTACTGAAAGAAAAAAATATTCCTGAATATGTTTTAAAAGAAGGAGATGAACTGGAGTTTGGAAAGGTTCATATGAAAGTTTTTTCTCCAAACCTTTCTGAAGAGGATATTTTTAATGTAAAGAATAATCCAGGAAAAACAGCAAAACTTATTAATAATACTTCTCTGGTTTTTAAGCTTTCGTACAAAGATTTTTCTATAATGTATACTGCAGATGTATATAAAAACCGGGAAAGAGAAATTTGCCAGAAATATGGCAAAGAATTAAAGAGTAATTTATTGAAAGTTTCTCATCATGCAGATTTTTATACTGCCAATTCTTATGCATGGCTTTCTACTGTTCAACCGGATTATGGTATTGTTATTGATAATTTGTTTATTAATCGTCCCTGGGGCGGTTATGTTATTCGGAACCGCTTTTCTTTAAACAATATTCTTTTGCTCTACAATAATTCAGCAGGCGTAATCATGGTAGAGTCCGACGGTAAAGAATACTCAATTTCCTGCCAATAATTTATCTGTAGAATGAAGCGTTTATTATCAGCAGTTTTTCTTTTATTTACTATTTTTTCTCTTTTTGCACAGCAAACCGATGGAAAAATTGTTCCGAAGATTGAATATAAACAGGAACCATTGAAATTTAATCCCTGGGAATTAATTATTTATCGTCCGGAAAATAACGGCGAAATGAATGACATCTGGTGTTATTTGAAGCTGGAGGATGAAGAGGGGAATGATGTAACAAAAACTGCTATTGAAGCGGTTTATGAATTTCCTGAAAGAAATCATTTTAGATATTGGGTAGCTCCTGGAGACACCTGGTGGGTTACATTAGATACAATACCTGATACTTTGTATAAATATCAGAAGAGTTTTTATCTTTCGGGGGGTATGGCTATGCACATGGTTATAAAGCCTGGAAAGTATAAAATCTCCTTTTATTCACCGGAGGAGAAAGTTAAATACTTTTCTGCCTGTGAAAATAAAAAACAGTGGAATTCAAATATTCTGGAATATGACACGGAAAAATCGGTGAGGGTAATTTTTGTTTCTCCTACTGCCAATGAAAATGGATTTTATGACGGCGGATGGTGGGTTGATTACAAAGCTCCGAAATATTTCCACTTTACAATACCACATCAAAATTGATAACATATTGTTATTAAATATAATTAAAAAGAGAGAGTTTTATGAAAAAAAGTATTTCCCTTCTTCTTGCAGCAGCTTTGCTGTTCCTTTGTGCTTCATGTGCCTCTACTAAAGCTTTTGTAGCAGGAACAGAAGATTATCAAATAATTCCTGTTCAGACCAATTTTTTTAGTAATACTATCACTTGTGGTGAATACAAACTGAAAATGGATTCTGTTAAAAATGGTATTAAGCAGGTAACGGTTCTTGGACTTGGTGTAAAAAAAGGTACTATGACTCAGCGAGGAATTTTATATAAAAATAATGTTCCTGTTTGTTCTGTAAGTCTGAACAAAAGTTTTGATGGTCTTGTTTCTGAAGGTTTTAATTCTACTACCAGCCTTGGTGAAGAGGAAAATTCCTTTGTTATTTCTATGGGAAACAGAGAATATACTTATGTGGTAAATCCTGTAAGATCATATCTTGAGATGTTTTCTGGTGAAGAGCCTTTTGATTTTTCAATGGATATAGTTGATACAATTATTAATAGTTTTGGTGAAATTGAAGATACCTGGTGGAATTCTCCGGTTGGTGCTAAAATTTCCGCATTTGGTGAAGAATATGCTGTTGTTGATATTCTTACTGATTCCAAACAGATTCGTATAAATCCTCATTTCCCGCTTACATTGACTGAAAGTGAAGAAAACTTCCTGTATGCACTTATGCTTCTGGAATTCCAATTCGAAACTTCTTTCAGAAATGAAAGTACAGATTCTGGATTCAATTTAAATATATTATAATATTACAAGTTACCTATTAAAGTGCTAGGTAAATATTGATATTTTTTCCATTTTGCACCATTATTTACCTATGCAAATAAATTTAATGAATCTTAAAAAAACTTATCATTCGGCTGACGGTTCTATTGCCGCTGTTGATGGTATTTCTCTCAACATTCCTGAAAACAAAATTTTTGGAATTATTGGTAAGAGTGGTGCGGGAAAGTCCTCTTTAGTTCGATTGATCAGTTTACTTGAAGCCCCAGATGAAGGTAGTGTTTATTACAACCACAATCGTGTAGACAATCTTTCTAAAAAAGAATTAATTGCACAGCGTAGAAAACTTGGAATGATTTTCCAGAATTTCAATTTGTTTTCGTCCAGAAACGCTGCCCAGAATATTGCTTATCCAATGGAAATCAGTGGATATCCAAAGCATGAAATTAAAGCTCGTGTTGAAGAAATGCTTAAACTAGTTGGCCTTGAAGGACGCGGTGATGCACCAATCAGTACTTTAAGTGGTGGTCAGAAGCAGCGTATTGCAATTGCCCGTGCTCTTTCAACCCGCCCTGATATTCTTTTCTGTGATGAAGCTACCAGTGCTCTTGACCCGGAAACAACCCGTTCAATCCTTCAGCTTATCCGTGAAATTCAGGCAAAAATGAATCTTACCGTTGTTATGATTACTCATCAGATGGAAGTTGTTCGCGATGCCTGTGAATATGTTGCGGTAGTTGAAGCAGGTAAAGTTGTAGAGCAGGGACTTGTAGCAGAGATTTTTGCTAATCCTCAGACAGAAACTACAAAAACTTTCCTTGCTAATATTGCTAAAGGTGATAACGGCCGTAAAGACAAAGAATTTGCCCGCTGGTCTTCGGAAGGAGGTAAATATACTCTCCATTTTATTGATGAAGGTACAGGCAGTCCTGTTATCAGTCAGGTTTGTAAAAAGTTTGATGTAGATATTAATATTCGTGCTGGTGGAATTGAACATTTGCCTCAGCAGGATGTTGGAACAATGGTTGTTGATATTACGGGCGCAAATGAAGAAGTAGAAAAAGCCCTTGAGTTCTTCAATAACAACGGTGTAAAAGTAACTAAGGAAGAGTAGGAGGTTCAAAATGATTGAGTTCTTTACAAATATTATAGACAGCATTCCTCCTATTGTCTGGATGATTGCAGAAAGTACCTGGCAGACAATGCTTATGGTTATTTTGTCTACTTTGTTTGCACTTATTATTGGTTTCCCATTGGGAGTTTTACTTAATATTACAAATAAATATGGAATCACACCTCATCCTGTTTTTAATTCTGTTTTAAGTAGAATTATTGATATTTTGAGATCTTTCCCTTTTGTAATTCTGATGATTGTTTTAATGCCATTTACACGTCTTGTGCTTGGTACAACTATTGGAACTGCCGCAACTATTATTCCACTTTCTATTGCTGCCGCTCCGTTTGTAGCAAGAATTACAGAAACTGCATTGAATGAAGTTGAACCAGGAATGGTTCAGGCTGCCAGAGCAATGGGTTCTACAAACTGGCAGATTATTTACAAGGTTCTGATTCCTGAAGCAATGCCTTCTGTTGTATCTGGAATTACTCTGACTGTAATTAATCTTGTAAGTTATTCTGCAATGGCTGGTACTTTAGGCGGAGGCGGTTTAGGAGACCTTGCTATTCGTTATGGATATCAGCGTTTCAGAACAGGCATTATGATTGCAGCTGTAATTATCATTATCATTATTGTTGCTTTGATTCAGTTTATTGGAACAAGAATAACAAACAAAATGCTTTCAAAAAGATAAAAATATTTTGAAAAGTTATTGACAAAACCAAAGTAACCTATTAGTTTAGTAGGTATAAAACATAAAACAAAGAAAGGATGGTATAGACTATGAAAAAAATTATCGCATTGACTGCTGCATTGCTCGCTGCAAGTGCAGTATTTGCTCAGGTAAAAATTAAGGTTGGAGCTACTCCAGAACCACATGCTGAACTCTTGAATCTTGTAAAAGAAGATTTGGCTGCAAATGGATATGATCTCCAGGTTGTTGAATTTACTGACTATGTAACTCCAAATGAAGCTTTGGAAGCTGGTGATTTGGATGCTAACTACTTTCAGCATCTCCCATATCTTGAATCTTTCAACACAGAAAAAGGTTATCACCTTGTAAATGCTGGTGGAATCCATGTTGAACCATTTGCTGTTTATTCAAAGAAAGTAAAATCAATTAAAGATTTGAAGAAAAAGGCTACAATTGCAATTCCAAATGACCCAACAAATGAAGGTCGTGCATTGCTCCTTCTTGAAGCTGCAGGTCTTATTACTTTGAAAGCAAATGCTGGTACAACAGCTACTCCTCTTGATATTGCTAAAAATCCATTGAAACTCAAGTTCCGTGAAATCGAAGCTGCTTCTCTTCCTAGAACATTGGCTGATGTAGACGCTGCAGTTATCAACGGTAACTATGCAATTCCTGCAGGTTTGATTGCAACAAAAGATGGTCTTGTTGTTGAAGGTTCTTCTTCTCCATATGTAAACATTGTTGCTGTAAAAGCTGGAAACGAAAATACAGATTCAATCAAAGCTTTGGTAAAAGCTCTTCAGAGTGATAAAGTTAAGGCTTACATTGCTGAACGTTATCCAAACGGTGAAGTTGTAACAGTATTCTAATCTCTGTTATTGCTTGATTGATTAAGAAACTGCTGATTATGATATTCATAGTTAGCAGTTTTTTTTTATTTTTGATATAGTGTTGCTATCATGGAAAAGAATCTTACAGAAGGAAGCGTTTTCAAAAATATTGTGTTTTTTTCACTTCCATTTTTATTATCTAACTTTTTACAGACTTTATATGGAATGGCTGACCTTTTTATTGCCGGTCAGTATAACGGTTCAGAAGTAATTTCTGCTGTTTCTATTGGCAGTCAGGTAATGCATATGCTTACTGTAATTATTATAGGGCTGGCAATGGGTGGTACTGTTCTGCTGGGACAGGCGGTTGGTGCAAAAAATCCTAAACGGGCTGCAAAAGTTATTGGTAATACAACTATAATTTTTGTGATTTTTTCTGTGGCCTCACTTATTCTTCTTCAGTTGATTTGCAGACCTTTGGCAAAACTTATCCAAACTCCTGCAGAAAGTCTTGATCAGACAGTTTTATATTTACGAATCTGTTTTGCAGGTATTCCTTTTATTGTTGCTTACAATGTAATTGCCTCAATTTACAGGGGAATGGGAGATTCAAAAACTCCAATGCTGTTTATTGCTTTCTCCTGTGTTCTGAATATTCTTCTGGATTATTTATTTATGGGGGTTCTTGGAATGAAAGCCGGTGGTGCCGCAATTGCCACAGTTATTGCCCAGACCTTCAGTGTAATTATCAGTTTGATTCCAATGCTTAAATCAAAAAGTGAAATTAAACTTACAAAAGAAGATTTCAAACTGGAAAAATCGGTCAGTACAGGAATTATGGGAATTGGTGTTCCGGTTGCCTGTCAGGATGGATTTATTCAGGTTTCTTTTATGATTATTACTGCAATTGCAAATACCCGCGGAGTAGAAGTTTCTGCAGCAGTGGGAATTGTAGAAAAAATTATCTGCTTTCTGTTTCTTATTCCTTCAAGTATGCTCAGCGCAATCAGTGCACTGGCGGCACAGAATATCGGGGCTTGTAAGCTGGATAGAGCAAAAAAGACACTTTTCTTTGGAACTGCAATTGCGGCAGGTTTTGGATTATTTTTTGCAATATTGTTCCAGTTTATTTCAGAACCTGTTTTACTTTTGTTCGTAAAAGATGAGCCTAAAGTAGTGGAACTTGGTGTTCAGTATTTGCGTGCATATGTAACTGACTGTTTCTTTGCGGCTTTTCATTTCTGCTTCAGCGGTTATTTCTGTGCCATGGGAAAATCAATTATTTCTTTTATGCACAATGCAATTTCTGTTGTTTTCTTTAGAATTCCAGGTGCATATCTGGCTTCAAAAATCTGGCCTGAAACATTAACACCAATGGGATTTGCGGCTCCCGTTGGATCTGCTGTTTCTATGTTGATTTGTGTAATTGCTTACCTGATTCTACGAAACAAAACACCAAAATTCGAATAGCAGATAGATTGATTAATAATTTGAAAAATAATATTTTTATTGTAGGTTTAACTCACCGAAAAAAAAACTTACTTCCGGTCAGAAGGCAGATATAAGCACCGCTAGATATCGTCGCTGAACGCTAAGCTCGGCAAGGAAACTATAGAGCCGAGCTTAGAGTCCTGCTTCTATCAGCCTTCTTCCCTCGCGTAAGTTTCCTCTCCGACAATTCAAACCTAGGTTACGGAAAAGGACTTAAAAAGAAAATTTACGGGAGGGCAGGAAGACTTGTGCAGCAAGGCTCTGAGTGTGGCTTGATAGTTTCCTTGCCACACTCAGCGACTAGCGACGATATCTAGCGGTGCTGAACGAGTCTTTCTAACTGGTAGTAAATTTTATTTTTTCGGTTAGTTTATTTAAACCTACATAAACAAATACTCACAAAAACATATGCGATGTGTTCTTAGAAGGAGAGAGCTATGAAGACTTTACGCGCCAAGGTTTTGTTAACCTTTACTTTGATTATTATTGTATCCATGAGTGTTTCAACCATGGCATCAATGATTATTTCTACAATTGAACTTTCTAAGATTGTAAATAACAATCTGCTAACAGAAGTTCAGGCAACTGCTTTAAAAATCCAGAATATTAACAACAATGAATTCAAAATGCTGGAATCTTTTGCGAAACTTCCTGACATTAAAGATCCCGAAGTGGATTTAAAGGAAAAATGGGAAAGCTTGGGAACTATTTCTCAGGGGGATTCCAGTTATATCGGAATGGCATTTTATGATGAAAAAGGTATTGGCTGGACTACAACCGGAAAATATCAGGATTTGCACGAAAGAGATTATTTAAAAAAATCTACTAAAGGTGTAAATGCAATTATGGATCCTGCCTATAGTCCTGTGAATGGAAAAATTTCTACGTTTTATGCTGTTCCAGTATTTGCAGAAGACAAAAAGCAAATTGGTGTTGCTGTTGCAGTAAAAGACAGTATGAGTCTTTGTGAATCTGTAAAAGAAATGAAGTTTAATGATTTATGTCCTGTTGTTATAAGTATGGGAACTGGAAATATTGTTGCTTCTGAAAATCTTGATGATTTACGCAATGCAGAAAATATCAGTAAAATTAAAGATGAAGGTTTTCAGGCAATTGTTGCTAATGCCCGAGCAGGAAAAAGTTCCGTAGAAACTTACAAAGATGTCGTAACAGGAAAGCGTCAGATGGTTGCTTATACTCCTGTTGGAGGAGATTGTGACTGGGTTGTAATTTATTCAGCTCCAAGAAAGCTCTTTTTTGGAGGATTACTCACAATTGTAAAAAGTTCTACTTTGTATATGGGACTTGGCTGTGGAATCGGTTTTATTGTCATGCTGATTCTAATTACAACTTATCTTAAACCTCTTAAGATTTTCAACAAAAAGATGATTGAGAATTCTGATGAAACTGCGAATCTTGATTTGACAACTGATATTCCTGTCAAAGGTTCAGATGAAATGTCTACAATCATTGGTAACTACAATAAGTTCAATGGAAATCTTAGAAGAGTTATTCTTGGAATCAAAGAATCAAAAGATAATCTGCACCAAATGGGTGTGTCTTTAAATCTTTCTGTAGATGAAACCTCTGAAAGTATAAAAAACATTCTTGAAAATATTGATAAAGTTACTCAACAGGTAGAAATTCAGTCGGGAAGTGTTACTGATACAGCTGCTGCGGTAAATCAGATTGCTTCAAGTATTTCGGCACTGGGAGGATTGATAGAAGCTCAGTCATCTGGATTCAGTGATGCATCTGCCGCTATTGAAGAAATGATTGCAAATATTGAAATGGTAAATCATTCAGTGGAAAAAATGGCACAGGAATTTGAAAATGTTCTTTCCAGAATTAAAGTTAGCACAGATAAGCAGGATGAAGTAAATCTTCTGGTTATGGAAGTAGCTAAACAGTCAGAAATGCTCAATGAAGCTAACTCTGTAATTGCATCTATTGCATCCCAGACAAATCTTCTGGCAATGAATGCCGCAATTGAAGCGGCACACGCGGGAGATGCAGGAAAAGGTTTCTCTGTAGTTGCTGATGAAATCAGAAAGCTTTCCGAGAACTCTACAAATCAATCTAATCAGATAGGAAATCAGCTGATGAAAATTTCTGATTCAATTGCTAACGTAGTTACTGGTTCAGAAGAAACTCAGCACAACCTGACCATTTGTTCAGATGCAATTAAAGAAACAAACGAACTGGTAATTCAAATTAAAAATGCCATGGCCGAACAGACAGCAGGTTCCCGTCAGGTAATTAAAGTTCTTACAGAAATGAACGATAATACCGACCAGGTTCGTAATGCTTCTGCCAATATGCAGTCTGGAAACGATCATATTCTGAAAGAGATTACAAATCTTCAGAATGCTACCGCTGGTATTAAAGGCAGTATGAAAAATATGTCGCAAAGTACTGAACGAATTGAATCAACTGAACAGAATCTTGCTCAGGTTTCTGCTGATGTTCATACAAACATCAACAGAATTGCCAAGCAGATTGAAAAGTTCCTTGTGTAACTATTGCAGCATAACCTTACATTTCTGGTTATGCTGTAAAGCTTTCGTAAGTTTGTAGTACAAATAAGAATGCCGGAAAATTCTTCTGCTTGTGTTAGAAACTCGTTAACGAGCGTTCGCTCCCATGCTTTAGTAGCATTGTTTCTGTCCGAGAAGAAAGAATCAGCTTCATCGAACAGAAGAATCTGGCCGTTAGCTTCTGCTTCCTCAAATGCATCTCTAATATTCCTTTCATTTTCACCAACATATTTTCCCAGAATATCCGTAACCGTCAATTCTGATGTATTTTCCCAAAATAAATATTTAATCTAAACTTCTACCCAAGGTGGAAGAAA
>JAKSTK010000072.1 GCA_024402615.1 Treponema sp. | reverse complement strand
TTGGTGTTTATGAAAGAAACGTTCAGGAATATCCTGCAACTGCAATTCTTCCATATTCACAGGCTCTTTCACGCTTCCCAGCTCACTTACAGCAGTTGGATATGGAATCTAACGGTAAATCTGTAAACCGTTTTGGTGAAAAAATTGACTATGTAACTGGCCCTGTAATTTTTGGTGAACCAGGAACAAACGGTCAGCATTCATTCTATCAGTTGTTGCACCAGGGAACAGACATTGTTCCTTTACAGTTCATTGCCTTCCAGGAAAACCAGACTGGTGATGATGTAACAATTAAAGGTTCAACAAGCCAGACAAAGCTTTGTGCAAACGTAACAGCTCAGATTGTTGCTTTTGCCTGTGGTAAAAAAGATGAAAATCCAAACAAAGCATTTGCCGGTGGTCGTCCTTCAAGCTTGATTTACGGTAAAGATGTAAATCCTAAATCACTTGGTGCATTGCTTGCTCACTATGAAAACAAAGTTATGTTCCAGGGATTTGTATGGAATGTAAACTCATTCGATCAGGAAGGTGTACAGCTTGGTAAAAAACTTGCAACAACTGTTCTTGACGGAAAAGCAGAAGGTGCTCTTAAAGCCTTTGTAAACTTGCTGATTAAATAAAAACTGAATTAAGTTCAGAACGCAAAAGCCTCTCGGTAAACGGGAGGCTTTTTTTATGATTGAAGATGTATTTATATTGACGGTATATTTAATATGCAATATATTGCATATATGGAAATTAAAAATTCTGATGTTTTGAATATCATGCCACCACAACACGGTTTATTTGGATTGCTTTTTGCTTTTATGAATAGACTTCAGGCGGTAGGGGACAGCTTTTATGAAGAGATTACCTGCAAACAGTTTTTTCTTATGGCTTGTATGAATCTGTTTAGGGAAGAAGCTCCTACTGCAAATCAATTATGTCAGGTAATGGGATGTTCACGGCAGAATGTAAAAGAGATTTTGAACAGTCTTGTAAAAAAAGAATTGATTGCCCTTAATCAGGATTCTGCTGATAAAAGAAAACAGAGAATTTATCTGACAGAAAAAGCTATGGTAATGGCGGCAAAATACCAACAGAAGGAAATGGCATTTATGGATTTACTTTACAAAGATATTTCTGATGAAGAAATCAGAGTGGTGTTCAAAATAATTTCCAGAATGGAAGAAAACTTAAAAAGAGGTGAATAAAATGAAGGCAATTGTTATTTACAACAGTCAGACAGGTTTTACAAAACAGTACGCACAGTGGATTAGTGAAGAACTGAGCTGTGAGGCTGTAGAATTCTCAAAGGGAGCGAAAATGGATTTATCTGACTATGACACTATTGTTTTTGGCAGCTGGTGCATGGCGGGAACTCTTACAAAATTAGACTGGTTAAAAAAGAATCTGAATAGGTTTTATGAAGCTGGTAAAAAGATTGCTGTGTATGCGGTTGGTGCCAGTCCAATTGAAAATCCTGAAGTTGATGTTGCAATGGATAAACTTTTTGCAGAAGAAGATAAAACAAAAGTAAAAGTGTTTTACTGTCCTGGCGGAATCAATTATGAAAATATGAAGCCTTTTTCAAGATTCGGTATGAAAATGTTTGCAAAAGCTCTTTCTTCAAAAAAAGATGCAACTGAAAAAGAAAGAAAGCAGGGCGAGATGATTTCACATAACTATAGTTTAATATACAAAAAATATCTTGAACCGGTATATGAATACTTAAGGAAGAATTCGGATTAATTCTTCCCGGATTTTCAGGAACTCCAGAACCAGAATTGGATCAAAGTGAGTTCCTGATTCCTTCTGAATTATCTTTAATGCTTCTTCTAAAGAAACTGGTGTGTTATTGTGATGCTTGAAAACCAGAACATCAAAAGCATTTGCAATAGCCATCATTCTGGCACAAAGAGGAATATTTTCGCCGGCCAGTTTATCTGGGAAACCTGAGCCGTCCCACCATTCATGGTGATTACGGGCAATACCCACCGAAATATCAATAAAATCCTGATTTTCTGAAAACTTTACAATGTCGCGGACAATTCTTCCGCCGTTTATTGTATGCTGATTTGCAATTTCCCGTTCTTTTTCTGTAAGTGGTCCATTTTTGAAAAGAATTGCATCAGGAGTACAAATTTTTCCAATATCGTGAAGAGGAGCCGCTTTTGTCATCATGCGGATATAATTATCTGTAAGGATTTCAGGATAATAACCATCCTTCTGTGTTTGAATAGCAAGCTTCTGCACAAAAAGGCTGGTACGCTGTGCATGCTGACCACCTTCCGAGTCTCCACTTTCTACAAGGTTTGAAAGACAGTTGATTGTATGTTCCTGAAATCTGATTAATTTTTCAGTTGCTTTTTCTGCCTGCTGTTCATAGTGAAGGAAACTTGATTCCAGATCTCTGTGGGAATAAACAAAAATCATAAGTACAGATAATGTCATTCCTGTATTTACAAGACTGAGACCATAGAGATTCATCTGAACTAATACCATGATGATTGGAAACAATGAATAAGAAAGCAGTGCAATCTTTGTTGGTAAATTAAAATGCTTTCTGTAAACAATAACGGGAATTACAGTAACTATGTAGAAGAAGGCATCGAATACAAGAGAAACAGCATAGTAACTTCCTCGGTGATAATAGTTTTCTGCATCAATTACATAATAGAAACCGGTGATAGCAGAGAGTATTACACCAACAAGATACAAAATAGAAACAAATCCAATAATTCTAAAGAACCATTCTGACATTTCTACAGGATGAAGGAAATGCTTTAAATATTTCATAAAGAAGAACACGGAGAAAGGAACTGCCGCATAATAAATAAATGTCATTATTTTTAAATACGGAGAGTGCCATGGTTTTGCGGTTCCTTCTGAAAACCAGTTTGCCATATCAGCAATGTTAAAAATTAAAATTGAAACGGTCAAAAGGAAGAACCATAAAGAAGTTTGTTTTTTAAGATTTTTATTGGCAAGGGAAAGGATAACAAAACCGCAGATTACTATATTGTAAATATCAATTCCAATGCTCAGAACATTAGTTATCTCTCGTGTCATGACGTATATTTTAGCATATAAATAGAAAAAATCATAAAAGAAAAGCTGCAAAAGAAGAATTAATTCTCATTTATGTTTGAGTTTTATGCATATTTTTTGTATATTTATGCATAAGGAAATTTTTATGAAAGAACGACAGTCACGACTTAAGACAATTAAAAATCTTATTAAAAATAATACTATTGAAAGTCAGGATGAATTGCTGGCTCTTCTGTTAAAAGAAGGTTATGAAGTAACTCAGGCTACTCTTAGTCGCGATCTTAAACTTTTGAAAGTTGGAAAAGTACCTGATGGTCACAGAGGTTATATGTATGCTCTGCCAGGTGATGATGAAAACGGTGAATCAGAAGCAATTTATGTACAGGATTTCCTTCGCGGTTATATCAGCATTGATTTTAGTGCAAATATTGTTGTAATTAAAACTTTCCCTGGTCATGCAAATACTGTATGTAATGCCCTTGATAATCTGAATATGGATGAAATTCTTGGAACTGTTGCCGGCGATAACTGTATGTTTGCCTGCCTTAGAGAAGGGGTAACAGGTGAAGATTTTATGACAAAACTTAGAAAACATATTCCTGGAATTGATGACTAATTCCTGATTCTATAAAACATAAAGAGAAATATGAAATTTACAAGTACACGAAATTTTGATTTAAGTGTAGATTTTGCAAAAGCAGCCAAAGAGTGTATGCCTTTGGACGGAGGAGTTTATATTCCTTCTGCTGACTCTATTGAAGATTTACGCCGCTGGATTTACTACATCGATAAAGATACTTCTTTTACCTCAATTGCCGGTACATTGACATCTGCATTTTTGAAAGAAGAATTTTCTCCAATTATTTGTGAAGCAATTGCTACTTCTGCGTTTCCATTTGAACCAACTGTAAAGCAGCTGGATGACAAGCTTTTTTACATGGAGCTTTTTAACGGATATACCGGCTGCCACAGAGATTTTGAAGTTTCATTCCTTTGCTCTTATCTGGAAACAATTCATACCATTTATGGTGGAAATACAGTTTTCCTTGATTTTACTCATGGAGAATTAGGTGTTCTTCTTTCTAAAGTACTTCACAATAAAAAACACCTTAAGGCTGTTCTTGTTTACGAAAAGGGGACAGTTCGCGGTATTGCAGATGAAGATCTTGGCTGGAATGGTGGAAATGTTTTCCCTGTAGAAATGGAAGGCTCCGAAAAAGAAATAAAGTCTGTAATCAAATCTGTTTATGCTGATGTTGCATTTAGAAATGATCACAAACTTACAACCGCTACAACAACAAATATTGGACGTTTGATTTCTCAGATTTTCTATTATCCTTATTCTTTTGCAAAAATTAAGCATCTTGTTGATGGTGATTTATATTATGCCTGTGATGCTGGTAATTACTCAGTTTTGATGGCAGGTTTGTACAGCTGGCGTCTTGCTTTGCCGGTAAGTGGTTTTTATCTTCCTGCAACTGATTCATTATCCAGAGATGTAAAAGGTGATCCTGTAATGCTGGATGCTTTTGTTGATATTTCCAAAAGAGATGAAGCAAATGTTCTTGATCCTGCAAATCTGGAACGTCTTGAATCCTTTTTTGACAGAAACTCTTTAATGATGAGAAACTTTGTATTCCCTCAGGTGATTTCTGAAAAGGCAAGAGAAAAGGCCGCAAAAGAACTTTTTATAAAATATGGTATTTTCTCTGATAAGGGAACTGCTGCTGCTTATGCCGCAATTAAAGATGAAGCTGATAATATTTATAATGATGAAGGTGCAGTAATTCTTATTGCCCAGAATCATCCAAGTTTAAGCTCTGATTACTGCCGTCATGTTTTAGGCGAAGCTCCAGAAATGCCAGAAAATATCAAAGAAAGTCTTCGCCCCGTACAGCTAAACAAACCGGTCATCTCAACCGCCGAAGAACTGAAAACTCTCATCAAAGGACTGTAAAGTAAAATCCTAATCCGTGTGACATTTAAAAATAAAAAAATCACACGGATTAAGAAAAATCTAACGATTTTTCCATTTTTGAATCAGTCAGATTTTACGTTAGTAAAATCCTAATCCGTGTGATTTTAAAATTGTGTCTATTTCTTACTGTCAGTTTTAGCTTTTGCAGTTTTTGTTACAGCAGTTTTCTTTGCAACTGGCTTTTTTGCAGAAGTTTTCTTCACAGTAGCCTTTTTTACCGTTTTTTCGGCGGTTTTCTTAGAAGGCTTTTTTGCAGGCTTCTTTTCTTCAAAGGCTTTTGCAAGAAGTTCGCACTTGTAGGCTGCTTTAAGTTTTGCTGTACAAATCAGTTTATAGAGACTTAAAACTGCAGGGATTCCCGCTTCTTTTGCATTCAGCAGCATAAACATAAAGATAATGTTGAGATTTTCTTCCAGCATTTCTTTATTGAACCACCAGATATTATCAAAGCAGTTGATACCACTTAACTGTCCGGCATATTTGCTGCTTACCAGTAAATTAACAATTTCACCGGCAGCTTTTTTCTGTGCTTTTGCATCAGCTTTTGGAAGTTTACCAGAGTAAGAGTTCAGCATCATGGTTTTTAATAAGAAATCTTTTGCGTTTTTCTTAAGATACTGATTATACTTGCGGCCAAGATTCCATTTTGCGGCTAAACCATTATCAGCATATTCTGCAGAAATTGCCCAGCTCTGTAATGCAAGTCCCAGTTCAGGTTTTGACTGAACCATAAGGATTGTAAAATCCTGAGGTTCTTTTACTTTACCCAAAGCCTTCTGTAAATCAGCAGGAACTTTTGGAGCTTTTGCGTTATGCATTGTCACAAGTTTTTTAATTCTTGCCTTGTATAAAGCAAACTGTTTTTCTGGTGCTGCAGGCTTTTTAACTGAAGCATCCAGTAAAGCAAATCGTTCTGCTGTTTTGTAGAAGGTGAGAGCAGCTTCTTTAGCATCAGCAAGAATCTTATTGATTTTCTTAATATCAGCCTTGTGAGGTTTTGGCGATGGAGCAAATTCTTCAACGATTGGTACAATTGCCTGTTTTGCGTAAACTTCCAGATCCTTATACAAATCCTTGTAGATTAATTCCTGCCATGCAGTTTCAATATCATCACAACCGGCACCATTAAGGAACTCACAGAGAATCTTATAACGGTGGTCTGCAGTATCTGTTACCTGCTGAACATTCATAAATACCTGATAGTCAAAACCATTAAGCATTACAAACATACCCTGTTCGCAGATTTCTGAAGATTTTCTGATGAACCACTGCTGGCTGCGGTTTTCCTGGAAGATACAGTATTTGTCGTCTTCTGCAGTAAGATTCAACCCTTCCGCAATAGAACGATTTTTCATTACAACTTCATCACCATTGCCGGTTTTTACAGCATAAGGATCAGAGAATTTAATCCATCCGTGAGCCTGTTCATATTTATTGTTATAGAATACTACAGCGCGTTCATCACCAGCGCCGTTAGAGTATGCAAATACATTTTCGTTTACAACTCCGTCCTGCCACAAATCATAGAACAGGAAGTTTTCAACTCCAGAGAAAAGGTAACGCTTTTTCATAAGAGGGAAGATTTCCTGCCAGTGACGATCAACTAAATACTGATTAGGCTTTTCATCCTTGTAGGCCTTTGTATATTCCATACCGTACTTTTCTGTATAACCTTCAATCTGACCGTGACCAAACATTGGAAGCCCAGGCATTGTAATCATCAAAGTACAACAACCAAAGTATTTATCACCATCACCAAACTGAGCAATGGCAGTTTCTTCGTCTGGATTATTCATAAAGTTTACATAACGCTTAAGAACCTGTGGGTCAAAAGTGATTGTATTTTTTACAGTTTCCCGGTATTTCTGGTTTTCTTCTTTTTTAAGCATGTTCATAAAAGCAGAGTTATAAACACGGTGCATACCAAGGGTACGAACAAAGTAACCTTCCATCATCCAGAAAGCTTCTGCCAGAAGCAGAGTATCTGGTACTTCCTGTGCAACACGATCAACTACTTCACGCCAGAATTCATTTGGAATTGCATCATTAAACTGCTGTGTGCTTAAACCTGTTTCTGAACGGGTTGCAATATCTCCTCCATGTCCTGGCTCCGGATACCACAAACGGCGGATATGTTTTTTAGCAAGAACCATGGCCGCATCAAAACGGATAATAGGGAAGTTTCTTGCTACATGTAAGATTTCCTGAATAACTTCTTCACGGGCAGCAGGATTTAAGAAGTCAATCTGTGCTGTATCATTCCATGGAAGTCCTGTACCATCATTTCCGTGGTAAATATATCGTACATCTCCAGTCTGGTTATCAACCCGTTTGAATACTACGGAACAGTCATCTTTTGAGTAATAGTGATCTTCAAGATAAACAGAAGTTCTAGGATCCTGTGAAAGATTTTCGCCGTTGAAGGTGTACTGAGGGAAAGGATTATCTCTGCGCTGAACAAATAAATCTGGTTTGTTCATTACCCAGTCTGAATCCATACCAGTGTGGTTTGGAACCATATCGGAAGCAAGACGAATTCCTCTCTGCCATAATCTCTGACGGAGGTTTGAAAGTGCATCCCATCCACCAATATTAGCGGCAATATTGTAGTCATAAAGGGAATAAGCAGAAGCAGCAGCCTCTGGATTTCCGCATTTGATTTTAATTCGTTTAGAAGCTTTTGAACGTTCCCAAAGACCAATGAGCCACAGCCCCGTAAAACCTTCATCTCTCAGCTTGTCCAGTTCTGCGTCTGGAATCTGATCAAGTCGTTCAATTGGATAACCATACTGTTTTGTAAGCTGATCTAACCATACAAGAACTGTTTTTGCCATAAGAACAACCTTTGGCATCCAGTCACGGTCAGGTGAGTAGCGTTCATATTCGTTTACAAGATTTTCATATGAGTATGGCTGTAAATCTGGTCCAGAGAAAGCAGGATCTCCGCCCCCCATTGGTGCCCAGGAAGCTTTTTCTTCTTCGGAAATTGTATCCATACCTGTAAGGATTTTTGTGAGCCATTCACCCAGGAACTCATTCCAGTGCTTCTGAATATAATCCAGCTGGTCTTTAAGGCTGTCTGGTGCAAAACGGAATGGTTCTCTTAAAAGGTTGATTAAATCATTGTCATAAGGTCCAAAGTTTGGATTCTTTCTGGCGAATTTCTGAATTGATTCCCAGGTTCTTTCGTAAAGGGGATTTTCTGCAACCGGAGTTTCATCAAAGAGAAGCTTAAATGGTTTGAAGGCAGGATTTTCGTTAGCCAGATGAAGAAGAATCATTTCTTCAAGAGTCTGTTCTCTGTTGGAACGTTCATTTCCTGTACCAATATCAATTGCAGTCTTTTTAAGATATTCTTCTGCAGTAAGTTTTTCCTGATAAACTTCTACCGGAGGAAATTCCTTCATGAAGTCTAAAAGTAAGCTGTCAATTTCTTCTGCTTTATATTCTTTGTTTAATTCAGCAAGCAGCTCCTGCATAAAAGCTGGAACCTTATTTCGGCGATAAAGCATACAAACATAGTGAAGAATTTCATCAATAAGTCCCATGGCATTTAACTGACCAGCAGAAACTTTCTGATTGTTGTCTTTAGTAACGGTTTCAATGTAATTATTAAATAATAACTGAAACTCTCGGACATTTTTCATGTTGGCAAAAACCACATTTCCACTGGATGCAAAAAGACCTTTATTGAAGTCACAGAGATCTCTGACTTTGCGGCTGATGTGAAATTCGTTGTAAGAAATATTCATGGGCTTAATTCCTCTTAGTTATATCCTTTATTTGTTCTATCAACTTTTTGTCTTTATTTAAATCTTCCAGACTAACTGGTAAACGGTAAGTCCAGTTGAATTTATTTACTGTGCCTGGAACATTGATTCTTTCATCGTCAGAGTTTTCAAGCCAGTATTTTTTATTTATGTACAGAAAATCCTGAAGCGGAGAAATATACCACATGCTGGCACTTTTTCCACATTCCTTCATTATGGTGCAGGCAATTTCCGGTGTAAAGGTTAATTCCTCTTTTATTGCTTCTTTTGTACTTTCTGCAGAGACTGTTTCTTTTGATTTTAAGAATGGTAACTCTGGTTCTGCTTCAAACCACTGACGGATTGTTGAAGAGTCGTGAACAGAAGTTGTAGCAACAGACAGAGGAGTGTAGTCTTCAAATGGAACATAAGGCTGGCCTTCTTCTGACCACTTTCTGCTCCAGCGGATTACTCTGAGACCAAGAATATTATGTTTTTCCATAACTTCCGGTACACAGGCAATTCCTACTCCTAAATCTTCCCCGCAGGCCTTCATTTTTACTGAAGAACAGATTGCAGTAAAAATTTCATCAGCCTGTTTTGCCCAAAGCTTTTCGTTCTTTTTGTTCAGTTTGTCGAACATTTCTGTGAGCTGAGTTATTTCCTGAGCGTTCAAAGTTCCCCAGGAAGTAGATTTATTGTAAGTCCACATTGGAACAAATTTGTTTTTTGCAACTTCCAGTAAAGTTCTGTTAGACCAGTAATTTACCAGTGCATCTTTGATTCTGTAGGCTGCTGAATCATCAACAAAACTGCTTAAATCACAGTCCCAGATATACTGACTTCCCGTAACTTTTTTATTGAACAGCCATAATTCTTCATTACCGATTCTGTCACATAAAGTTTCAAGAATGTTATGAGCAACTTCATGGTTCCAGGTAACATCTTCTATAACACTTGTAGGAACGTGAGGCTGTGAAAGCCAGCGGATTCGGTCATCATCAAAACCAAGCTCATAAAGCTCATCTTTTTTGATAAATGCATAAGGCTCTGTGTGACCATTTAAGGCATTACAGTCGCCGCTTGGAATTGCCCAGATTCTAAAGAACCCCAGAATATGGTCCAGACGGTAAGCATCATAATATTTTTCTGCAGATTTAAGGCGGTCAATCCACCAGCAATAATTATCTGCTTTAAGATTTTTCCAGTTGTAAGTCGGGAAGCCCCAGTTCTGCCCTGTTGGATTTTCACCGTCAGCAGGAGAGCCTGCCCGTAAATCCTGATTAAAATACTGAGGATAAGCCCATGCATCGCAGGAATCTTCGTTCATAAGAATTGGCATATCACCTTTTAAAAGAATTCCCTGCTGATGAACTGCTTTTACTGCTGCTTCAAACTGCTGTGCTGCAATAAACTGAGTCCATACATAAAACAGATGTTCTTTTGCAAGTTTTTTGTCATTCCAGAGAGCGGTAATTTCTTCTGCCGATTTTTTTTGATCGGCTTTGTCCCAGCTTTTCCAGGAAGCCTGCATATATTTCCATTTAAGATTTTTATAAACCGAGTAAGTTGTTACCCATGGATTTGCTTTGATAAACTTTTTAAGTTCATCAGAGGCTTTTCCGGAAGTTCCTGTTTCTGAGGCATTATAGATTTCTCTGAGGAAATAATTTTTTGAATTGAGAATTTCATCGTAATCATAACGATTTGTGTATTTATGTGCTTTTACAAAAGCGGTGTAATCTTTTTTAAACTTCTGGTTTGTTTCATACAACTCTGTAAAGCCTGGTACTTCGTTGAGCCGAATGTAAATTGGATGAAGGGCAAAAGCTGAAAGTCCCGAATATGGAGAACTTTGTGTACCTGTATCATTAACTGGCAGCAGTTGAATGATTTTGATATTTGCTTTTTTACAGAATTCAGAAAAGGGAATTAAGTCTGCAAATTCCCCGATAATTGAATTTTCTTTTGTATATATAGCGCCCAACGGAACAACGACGCCTGTAAGTTTTTCCAAAGAGAGAGGTTTTGACATAAGACCATTATACCATGAAACCCACGATTTTTCATTTTTTAATTAGTCAGATTTTGAGACAGAAAACACATATTCTGCAAGACATTTCTAATTCTTAATTCTTAATTCTTAATTATTCTATGGTGCCAGATTGGAGTAGCAAGTTTGTTGCTGAAAGGCTGTGGGCTGGTAAAGTCCGGAAGCCAGCTGGTGTCGTCGGTAAGTTCCTGATAGTAAAGATATTCAAAATCGTAAACTTCCATTAAATCCTGGATATCTTCAAATTCCTGTTCTGAAACAAGACGATTTTCTATATTTTTAAGGGCAGTTTTTCGTTCTTTAAGTTTATCTTCCGATTCATTAAAAGCTACCGGAGTATACTGGTTCATTAAAGAAAGGATAGCTTTTCCGTCAGCGTTCTCTTTAAGCCAGCCAAGAACCTCTGCAGTTTCTTCAAAACAGCCGGGCATAAACAAATGGCGGATAATTACACCGCTGGTCATTTTGTCGCGGGGATTACCGTCTTCTGCCCATTCAGTAGATTTAGCTCCTTCAAACCATGGTTTTTCTTCAAATTTCAGAGGGTTGTTTTCAATCATCCATTTAATTGCTTTTACAGCAACTTCCGGATAATCGGGAGCGGCAAAGAGTTTTTTAGAAAAATCGCTGCTGAGGGTTTTAAGGTCAGGAAGCCAGATTGTTACAAGCCCTTTTAGTAATTCCAGAGATTCTACAGATTCGTAAGCAGAACTGTTCCAGCAGAAAGGGATTTTTACTCCTGCTGCACGAGCGGCTCTTAAACCTTCCGCAATTTTTGGAATATTGTGACTTCCTGTAACAAGATTAATATTTTCGGCTCCGGCGGCTTCCAGTTTTTTACAGATTTCTACAAATTCTTCTGTAGTTACTTCCCGGCCCATGCCATCCTGACTAATCTGATACTTCTGGCAGAAACCACAACGCACAGTACAGCCGGTAAAAAAGA
>JAKSTK010000071.1 GCA_024402615.1 Treponema sp. | reverse complement strand
CTATGACCGCTCGGATATGAGCCGAGTGCTCTACCAACTGAGCTAGATCCCCAAGTGATGTGTTTAATATTATAGATTTATTAAAAAAGTGTCAATAACTTAAAACGTAAATTTCCTTATCTTAATGAAGAATCTTTTACAAAATTTTTTGCATAAGAAACTAAATCTTCCATTTCTGATTTTGTGTAAGGTGAAATTTTTGTATATTCTACGTCAAGGCAATTGTGATTTTCGAAAGCTGCAAATTTCCAGCTTGCTTCTAAAGGAATTATTTCTGCCATACATTTAATATCTTCTGTATTCACAAGACCTGGAACTAAAACTGTACGGATTTCATAATTTTCCGGGGTATAGTTTTCTTTTATCAGGTTTAATGTATTTTTTATTTCCTTTTCGTAGTTTAGTTTTGCTGTTGTAGAAGCAGTGAGTAAATTATAACGGGCAGGGGAAGTTTTTAAATCAATAGCAATAAAATCAGGTTTAAGTTCTGGGTTTGAAATTATGTCAGAAAGTAAAGAACTTAAGGTTCCGTTAGTATCAAGTTTTATTTTGTAGCCCAAAGCTTTTGCTTTTCTTATAATTTCTTTAGTTTTCTGATTTAATAATGGTTCCCCACCAGAAATAACCAGCCCGGTCAGAACATTTTTTCTTTTTTCAAGATGAGCGAATAATTCTTCCAGAGAAACAAGATTTTCAACTTTACCGTTCAGTAAAACTAACTGATGGTTATAGCAGTAAGGACATCGGAGATTACATCCTTTCAAAAAAAATGTACTGGCTACACGTCCTGGAAAATCAACAAGAGTAGTTTTAATGAGAATTCCAGATGGTTCAGTCCAGAAAATATCTGCCATATTAAAGTTGTTTTACCAAATTTATGCTTTTACCTGCAAAGTTTCAAAAACTGCTTCCAGTTCTTCGACATTATGACAGCGAGCTGTTTCTACTCCCTGTTCATTGTAGAAAATTACAGTTGGTGAAGCAAAAACACCTTTTTTAGCTGCTTCTGCCAGTCCGTCTTTTGTATCTACATCAATTGCACGACCAGAAAAGTCTGCACTGTGTTCTTCCATAAAAGCTTTTACAGGAGGACAATTTGGACAGGTTTTTCTTGTAAACATTTCGTAAGTTACTGTTTCAAGATTTGTTTCTGGAGATGCAACTGCTGCGGCAACAGGTTTTTCTTCTGTAATAATTTTTACTGCTGGTTCTTCATTTTTTGCTTCAAAATTGTGAGCATTACTGTCTTCAAGAGTAAACATTTTTCGAAGATCGTATTCATCCCGTTTACCTTTATTCCAATGTTTTACTGCACGGTAATATCCTACGATTCTTGCATAAACTTCTGTTTCAGTACCATGAACATCAGCAAGTTGTGCCTGTGTTTCTGCAATTTTTTTTTCTATTTCTTCCAGTGATCTTTCTTTTGTTTGAGCTGCCATTTTTTTCTCCCACCTTTACTTTCTTGCTAATATTTTTTGTCGCTCCTGTTCAAGGGCTGCTAATTTTTCTTTTAGAAGTTTTATTTTTTCTGCCTTACAAACAGGACATTCAAAATGTTCACCGCTAAGGTATCCGTGGATTTTACAGATAGAATAGGTCGGTGAGATTGTAAAGAATGGAATTCTATAGTTATTGGCAATTGTTTTTACCAGTTCACTACAGGCTTTCCAGTCTTTAATGTTTTCTCCCATATAAACATGGAACATTGTTCCGCCTGTGTATTTTGTCTGCAAGGATTCCTGATGGTCCAGAGCTTCAAATACATCCGCAGTATAATCAACAGGTAACTGTGATGAATTTGTATAGAACGGTTCATTTGTGCCGCTGGTAATTATATCCGGATACTGCTCCTTGTCGTGACGAGCCAGACGATAAGAAGTTGATTCTGCAGGTGTAGCTTCCAGATTAAATAAATCTCCGGTTTCTTCCTGATAATCTGCCAGCTTATCTCTCATGTAAACAAGTACTTTTTCCGCAAAGGCTTTACCTTCCGGAGAAGAAATATCTTTTCCGAGGAAATTCAAACAGCATTCGTTCATTCCACACAAACCGATTGTATTAAAATGATTTACCAGGGTTTTAAGATATCTTCTTGTATAAGGGAACAAACCACCGTCATAAAGTTTCTGTATTACCTTACGTTTGATACAAAGACTTTCTTTTGCCAGTTCCATTAAGTAATTCAATCTTCTGAAGAATTGTTCTTCATTCTGAGCAAGATAACCAATCTGAGGAAGATTGATTGTTACAACTCCCAGTGAACCAGTAAATTCATCTGCTCCAAAAAGTCCGCCACCGCGTCTTCGCAGTTCTCTTTTGTCTAACTGCAATCTGCAACACATAGAGCGTACATCACTTGGATTCAAATCTGAATTTACGAAGTTTTGAAAATTAGGTGTTCCATACTGCGCAGTCATAGCAAACAAAAGCTTTGCGTTTTCTGAATCCCAGTTGAAGTCTTTTGTAATATTGTAAGGTGGAATCGGATAGGCAAAACCACGTCCTTCAGCATCACCTTCAATCATCAGTTCAATGAAAACCTTATTAATAAGATCCATTTCTTTCTGACATTCACCGTAAGTAAAATCCTGTTCTTTTCCACCAACAATTGCTTTTTTGTTCTTCAAATCATCTGGACAAACCCAGTCAAGCGTAATGTTTGTAAACGGAGCCTGTGAACCCCAACGGCTTGGAATATTAACTCCATAAATATAGTTCTGAAGACACTGACGAACCTGTTTATACTCAAGATTATCAACTTTTACAAAAGGAGCAAGATAAGTATCAAAAGAACTGAAAGCCTGAGCTCCAGCCCATTCATTCTGTAAAACTCCAAGAAAGTTTACAATTTGATTAACAAGAGTCGAAAGGTGAGCAGCCGGTTTTGATGTAATTTTATCTGGAACTCCACCTAAACCTTCTGCAATCAACTGACGCAACGACCAGCCTGCACAATATCCTGAAAACATAGAAAGATCATGAAGATGGAAAGCACAGGTTCTGTGAGCATCTGCAATTTCTTTTGAATAAATATTATGAAGCCAGTAATTTGCTGTAATTGTTCCAGAATTATGAAGAATTAATCCACCAAGTGAGAAATTTACATTTGCATTTTCATGAACACGCCAGTCGCTTTGTGCAAGATAACCATCCATAGTTTTGTTAATATCCAGCATAAGGCTTTTAGTGTCACGAACTGCTTCGTGATGAGCACGATACAGAATGTATGCTTTTGCAACTTCTACTTCTTTGTTTTCAATGAGAACTGTTTCAACAATGTCCTGAATTTCTTCAATAGCAGGGATAGAATGAGCGCGGGTGCCGGCTAACTGCAAACGGAGTTTTTCTTCTACAAGGTCAGTTAATTGAGACGCACGGGTATCATCAGGCTGTTTTTCTACAGCTACAATTGCTTTACCAATTGCGACTTCAATTTTAGTTCTGTCGTAAGGTGCAACCTCTCCGGATCGTTTTACAACAGATTTAATAAATCCTTTTGTTTCTTTATCAGAACTGGAACCTAAAAAGCTTCTCCATTCCGGAAAAATCAGCTGGTTTCTCATTTCTCCCTCCCATTTTTATATAGTAAACTTAATTTAATAACCAAATTTAAATTTTCAAGAAAATAAAAAAAATAATTTTTTAATTTTCCTGTTTTTTTCCTGTATCTTTTGTTTCTTTTTTCTGCTGTTTTTCGACTTTTTTTACCTCGCTGATAAATTCATCAAGGTTTTCAAAGTGTTTATATACAGAGGCAAATCTGATGTAGGCAACTTTGTCTACTGTGTAAAGTTTTGCCAGTACAAGTTCACCTAAAGCAGATGTAGAAATTTCCCGTGATTCTTTTGCAGTTTTAATTGCTTCGTCTTCAATGTCCGTAATAATCTGATCAATCATTGAAGTAGAAACCGGACGTTTTTCCAAAGCACGACCAATTCCTTTTTCCAGTTTTGCTCTGTCAAAAGGCTGTCTTCTGCCGTCGCGTTTTACTATCATAAAAGGTTTTTCATCAATTCTTTCGTAACTTGTAAAACGATAACCACAGGCAATACATTCACGGCGTCTGCGGATGCTTTCACCGTTAATCATAGTTCTGGATTCAAGAACTTTATCTTCTAGACCGCCACAATAAGGACAACGCAAAATTCACCACCCGTAAAAATAAATACATCTAGTGTATTTAAATGACTTTTAAACATCATATAACACTAGATGTATATTTAACAAGAGAAAAAGAATAGATTTAAAAATTATTTTTACCGGAGTTTTCTTTCTGATTCTATGTAATCTGTTTTTACAAAAGATTGCTGCATAAGCACAGAAAAAATCAGATAAAGGAATAATAAAGTGTAGGGCAGCCAGTTTCCCAACCGTGCATACATTGTCATTTCCCGTTCATATACAGGAATATCATATGCTTTTGCACAGGCTTCAAATAATGGCTGGTCTGTAAGTATTTTACCTGCAGGATCAAGAACCACCGAATAACCTGCGTTGCAGGAACGCAGCAGGGTTGTGCGGTATTCAATTGCTCTGTATGCGGCAATACAGAAATGCTGATATTCACTGGATTTTCTGAGGGACCAGGAATCATCTGTAATATTTACAAAAAGTTCAGTTCCATTTAAAAACATTGGACGGAAAACATCTGTAAAGGCATCATCAAAACAGATTGGAGTGGAAATTTTTACAAGAGGTTTTTTATTTTCCGGAGAAACATATTTTTGTGATAAATCATAATTCTGTACAAGGGTAGAGTAATCCTCATTCAGCATAGTACAAGGAATATCAAAATAGGTCAGATGTTCTCCCTGATGCCAGCCTGCCGAAATTCCAACCGCTTTCATAATGATTTTTTTTATTACAGGGTTATCAATTCCCGGAATAGATTCAGCAAAAGGAACAAGATGAAGCTTTCCGTAATAACCAACATAATTGCCTTTTTCATCAAACATAAGAGCCGCATTAAATAATTTACGGGTAAGAACCTGTTCGCCGTCAATTTCTGTATAAGTTTTCGCTGAAATTCCACCACCAGAAAGCAAAGGAGTTTTATTTTTCTTAATAAAATCTACAAGAGGTTTTTCTTCTGGATTATATTTGTAATATCCATAGTTTCCCGGAAAATATTTCTTAAGTGAACCTTCACTCCAGACAATAAGCTGAGGTTTTTTATTTTCTTCTGCCAGTTCATCAATAACTTTCTGTGTAAGTTCCTGTGAAAGAATTACTGTTGAATCGTCTGTAGAAAGCTTCCATGGATCTTCATTCTGCTGAACAAAAATAGTTGTAAGTTGTTTTACAGGATTTCTTGGTTTATTGTACTGGTAAGTTCCATAAATCATAGCAAGAATAAAGAAACTTGTAAAAACTAAAGTAACCTGCCCAAAATCACACCAGAGTTTTGATTTAATTTCAGAATGGAATGCATATTTTTTTGTTACAAAAAATTCAACCAGTAAACAGTTAAACATTACCGTAAGAAAGGTAATTCCATAAGTACCGGTTAATGCGGAAAGCTGCATAAGAATTGGGAAATTAAACATGGCAGAAGAAACAGTTCCCCATGGATATCCTAAAAAACCTGAAGATTTAATATATTCGTAAATTGTGTACATTCCTGAAAAGAATAAAACTCTGAACCAGGAAGTAGTGTAGAAAGGCTGTTTTGCAGAAAATATCTGTAAATCAAGGATATTATTTTTATCATCACGGGAGAAAGCAAGATATGCAAATACGGCAGTGTATCCTGCAAAAAAAGAAGTACCGACAGCTGAAGCACCTAAAGTAAAAAGTGCAAAATCCTTGAAGAAGGCAAGCCAGTAGCTGGAAACCAAATGAGTTGTGATTGCCTGAATAAATCCCAGTAAGAAGGCCATTTTGTAACTTTTACAATTTCGAAAGGCTAAAAAATAAGGAATAATGGCAAAAAATGCGATAATTGGACTGCCAAGGAGAAAAATATCATTAGGAATTGCAAAGGAAAGCATCAGTCCGGATATAACCGCACAAAAAACTTGTAAAATCGGGTTTCTCATATTACTATTTTACTATTATAATTTTTTTTTGTATTATTGTAACTATAATAATTCATACTTAAAAATACAATAAAGAAAAAAGTAAATAAAAAAGTGAGGGCTGCGCATTATGAAAGTATTAAATGACGCTCACGAGCAGGAATATGGGGAGAAGCCTGCTGTTACTTCAAAATCACCTTGTCGTTTTCATCTTTTAGGAGAACATTCCTGGTTCTTCAAAAATAAAACTATCTCCATGGCTGTTAATCTTCCTGTTTATGTGGCAGTTTCTAAAAGACAGGATTCCAGTTTGAAATTTTATTTTCATCAGCTTAATGAAAGAAAACATGCAAATTTAACTTCTTCTAAATACAAAAAAGAAGACCGCTGGGCCAATGCCATTAAATCTGTAGTTTACGGTTATATTTCAGGAGGCTTTGATTTAGGAGGAGTAAACTTTACTGTCTACAGCGAAATACTTCCTTCTGCTGGTTTTGGTGTAACAACCGCAATAAAAGCTGCAACTTTACTGGCTCTAAAACAGCTCTTTTCATTAAATATTACAGAAGTTCAGATGCTTCAGGTAATTGAAAGAGGAAATAAGCTGTTCTTACAGAAAGAAAATCACATTGCGGATAATTTTTCTGCTTTGTTTGCAAAAAAAGATAATTTGATTATTACTGATCATCAGACAAATTCCTGGGATTATGTTCCATTTCCGTTTGAAGGAAAAAAGATATTTCTTGTTGATGCAAAAGTTCCAAGAGTTACTGTATGGCAGGAAGATACTTTATTTGAACCGCAAAATGCACTTCTGTTAGGTGACCTTCGCGAAAGAAAGGCAAATATTTACGGTGGATGGCGTTATATCAATAATATTACAGATATTAATGAAGAGCTTTCAGAAGTTTCTGAAGAAACCCGCCGCAGATTATTGTGTATGATTCGTGAACACGGTGATGTGCTGGATGTTGTCGATTCTATTCAGAAAATTGATTTCTTTAAGTTTGCCCGTTCAATTAACCACAGTCATGAAAGTATGAGAGACTTCTACGATTTATCTTGTCCTGAAATTGACTGGATTTTAAAACGAGTCAGTGAACTGGAACCAAATCTGGAAATGGTAACAAATCCTATTTCCTGTGGAAGAATTACCGGCAAAGGCTTTGGTCGCTGTCTGTATGTTGTTATCCGCGATTCTGATGAAGAAAAATTCAAGGCAAAGCTTTCTGAATTTGAAAAAATCTTTGGATATAAAACTTCCTGTTATGAAGTAACTCCTTCTGACGGTGCATCTATTGTCCGTGATTAATCAAGGAATTAAATAAAATGAATATTTTACTCGCTAATGATGATGGAATTGATTCTCCGGGAATTAAAATTCTTGAAAAAAAATTATCCGAAAAACATAATGTTTATACTATTGCACCAGACAGAAACCGTTCCTGTGTTTCTCACGGAAGCATGTTTTTTAATGGTATTTCAGTAAAAAAAGTCGGGGAAAACCGCTGGGCATGTACGGGTCTTCCAACTGATTGTGTTTCTGCCGGAATTATTTCTAATCTTCTTGATGTTAAAATTGATTTAGTTATTGGTGGAATCAATTTTGGTCCAAATCTTGGCAGTGATATTATTTTTTCTGGTACCTGTGGTGTTGCAAGACATGCCGTTTTATATGGAATTCCTGGTATTGCCGTAAGTCTTGATCCAATTGACTGGAAAACCGCCAACGATAATGGCTGGAATTTTGAACCATTGGCCGATTTTGTTTCGGAAAATGTTGAAAAGCTTATGAACCTCTGTGTATTTGGAAAGAACCGCTCTTTTGTAAATATTAATGCAGGAAATTTTTCTGAATATAAAGGCGTAAAACACACTGATTCTATCTGTAAACGTCATTACAATGATTTTCTTGATTTTAAACCTTCAGAAGAAAATCCAGAAATTCTGACTTCAAAATTCAGTTCTACCGATTCTGGTACTGAATGTGAAGAAAACGGAGATTATAAAGTTGTACGGGACGGGTATATTTCTGTCACAATTGTAAAGGTTGATCCGGAAGTAAATCAGTCAGTAGACGATTTTACATTTTAGGTGTAATATATAAGAAGAAATTGCATTTCAAAATGGGTGGGGAAATGGCAAATAATATTCTTAACGAAGGTGTACGCTTATACACCAGCAAATCTTATACAGACGCACTGGCATTTTTTCTAGCACTGCCTGCAGACAACGGAGCAGACCGCATAGAAATTTCATATTATCTTGGCCTTTGTTACGCTAAACTTCAAAAATATGACGATGCACTTTTATATCTGGAACAGGTAGTAACTAATGGAACTCATCTGGAAAGGGTTTTACAGTGCCGTTTTTTGCTTGCCATAATTTATGCTATTTCTGGTCGTAAAAGACTTGCAGATTTTGAATTAAATAAGCTTTTGGAAACAGGTTATATGACTCCTTCTGTTTATGCCGCAATTGCTTTTGTTGCATGGGAGCAGCAGGATACAGAAAAATGTATGGCTTATTACGAAAAATCTCTGGAAATAAATTCTGAAAATCTTACTTCTATGAACGGTTTGGGCTATGTTCTGGCCTGTGAAGATAAAGATCTTACCCGTGCTTTATCCTTATGTAAAAAAGCCGTAAATATTGCTCCTGATTCTGCTGCCTGCCTTGATTCTTTAGGCTGGGTTTATTACAAACTTGGATTAATTTCAGATGCAAAAAAATATCTGGAACAGGCAGAACAGTTAGACCGTGAAAATGAAATAATTCTTGAACATATTCAGCTTGTAAACAAAGTTGCAGGATAGTCTGAAGGAGCTGATGGTGATTAAACTTAAGACACTTAAAAAAGTTATTTCAATTCTTTTGCTTTCGGTTTTTGCCGGAATGCTTTTTGCACAGGAAACAACTTACAGTGCAGGTTTAAAAATTCCTGCAGACAGAGCAAGAACTGCCGATGAAGGCTTTGCGGCCGAAGAATTTCGCCGTGGAGTTCAGGCATACTATAAAGGTGCTTTTAATGAAGCTGTAGTTCAGTTTGAAAAAGCCTTGTCTTATTTACCAGATGATAATTTGATTCTTGAATGGCTTGGAAAAAGCTATTACAAAACCGGTCTTGAAGGAAATGCACTTTCTTACTGGCAGACTTCTTCTGATAACGGTTATGGTGGACTTCTTTTACAGAATAAAATTGAAATCGTCCGTGAACGCAGAATTACCGGTGATTCAGAAGAAAAATTAATGCGACTTACAGAAGTTGGATCTTTTCCTGGAACTAATCAGTCAGAATATACAAAAAAGCCTGTAATGGTTTTTAATGGTCCAGTTTCAGTTCTTACAAACACAGACGGAACTTTCTGGGTAACAGCCTATAATTCTAATGAACTTCTGAAAATGAACATGAACGGTTTTGTTACAAACCGTATAACAGGACCTTTAGCAGGTGGTTTTGATCGTCCTCTGGATATTGTCCGCCACGGAGATGAATTGCTGGTTTCTGAGGTAGCAGGGGACAGAGTTGCAGTCCTTGATTCAAAAGGTCATTTCCAGAGATACATTGGCAGCAAGGGACGAGGAACTGGCTGTTTTATTGGTCCTCAGTATATTGCCTGTGATGCTTCTGGTCGTATTTACGTAACAGATATGGGAAACCGTCGTGTAGATGTTTTTGACAAAGAAGGAAATGGTTTATTCTTCTTTGGTAAAAAATCTGATGATTTTAAGGGATTGAAATATCCTACAGGTATTGCTGTTATTGGCGAAAGTGTTTTTGTTGCAGATGAAGATGACGGTGCAATTTACGAATTTGATACAGCGGGAAATTATATCCGACAGCTGGTAGAAGAAAAAACTTTCAATAAGCCGGAATCCTTAAAATTATGGAATAATAATCTTATTGTTAGCGATATGAACCGTATAGTTGCAGTCTCCAGCGATACTGGTGCTATGTTTGAGTTAGCAAGAACTGGAAATGCTCCAAGCCGTGTAACAGCAGCTGTTCCTGATATTAATAACAATATGATTGTTACAGATCTTACATCCAATGAAATTTATGTAATGTCAAAAGTTCAGGAACTGGTAGGTGGTCTTTTTGTACAAATTGAAAATGTAGATTCTTCTTCTTTTCCTAATGTAGTAGTAGAAATAAAAGTAGAAAACCGACACCGTCAGCCAATTGTTGGCCTTCAGTTAGACAATTTCTACCTGAAAGAAAACAATCGTCCTGTTTCTGGTCTCCGTTATGTCGGTAGTGCATCAAATAACGATATTGCTGATATTACAATCGTAATTGACAGAAATCTTGATACAAGAGCATATTCTGGAGAAATTGAAACTGCTGTTCGTGAAATTGCTAAGGCAATGAATGACCGTGGAACTTTACGGGTAATTACAGCCGGTGCAGTTGCTGTTACTGAATATACTGGAAAACCAGATGGTGTAAAGGATTTCTCTATTGATGCTCTTAAAAATCCTTTAAGTGATAATGTTACCACTGATCTTGCTATCAGACTTGCCGCAAATAATTTGATTAATGCAGAAAAGAAAAGAGCAGTCATTTTTATTACAAACGGTAAAATTAATGAAAAGGCTTTTAGCAAATACACTTTGTCAGAGATTTCTTCTTATCTGAATAATAACTCAATTATTTTCTCAATGGTTCAGATTAATCAGGGAGCTCCTGCTTACGAATATGATTATCTTTTGAACAATACTTCTGGTGATGCTTATTATGTTTTCCGTCCTGAAGGTTTAGGTTCAATTGTAAAAGATATTCTTGATGTTCCTCAGGGTGTTTATCAGTTATCTTATACTTCTACATTACCAACAAATTTCGGTGAAAATTATCTTCCTGTAGAAGCTGAAGTTTATTTGTTGAACAGAAGTGGCCGTGACGAAACCGGTTATTTTGCACCATTAAAATAATCAATACTAATTATCAATATTTAGAATGTGATTTTTCCACCTAAAGAATATTCAAGTCCCATTCTGAATATTGAAGCTTCTGTGTATCCAAATGTTCCTGTTAAATCTGTAGTTATCCAGTAATTTGTCAGGAAATTTAAATCACATTTGTGAGAATATTCTGCCGTAATTTTTGAAATTCCATCTGTAGAACCTGCAGTAAAATTCATAATTTCTTTTCTCTGGATTTTGAGATTTTCCGTAGAAAAGTTTTCAAACAGAAAAGATGGTATAAAAGTAAGCAGACTATATCTGGAATTTCTGTTCCAGCTGGCAGAAGTTCTTAAAAGCCAGTTTGCATTAGTATCCACCGTTAAATCAAATCCAGCTTTTACCACATTTTTATTTGAAATATATAAAAGCATAGACCCATAAGCAGAAAGCTGCAGCTGAGTATCCTGAAGTTTGTCTGCAGGAATTTTTATTGCAGAAGTTAAAGAAAGAGTATATTCATCTGATTCAAAGAAATTAAATACAGGTGTATTACCGTTAGAACCAAAAATATTTACGGACATACAGGTTAGTGTAGATTTAATCTGATACAAATCAGAAATTGAGTCAGTTGTGCGGATATCACGGCTTAAAGAAAGATTTGCGGCCTGTGGAAGATAAAAATCTTTTACGGTATTAGAAAATCTTCTGCGCCAGTTGAAAGAGTAAGTCGTACTATAATAGTTTTCAGAATTTCCTGCAGAAAGAATTTCTTCTGAAATTTTTTTACTGAATAAATCATAAACTGGAATTGAAGTATAGAACCATTTTTGTGAATTTTCCAATTTTCCGTATTCAAT
>JAKSTK010000070.1 GCA_024402615.1 Treponema sp. | reverse complement strand
TAAAATCTGACGAATACTGCTTCTCTAAAGAATACGAAATGTACATTGTAGACCGTGTTGGTGGTGGTGACAGCTTTGGCGGCGGATTGATTTATTCTTGTCTTACAGGAAAATCAACACAGGAAGCTGTAGACTTTGCAGTTGCCGCATCTTGCTTGAAACATTCTATCGAAGGAGATTATAATATGGTTTCTGTTGACGAAGTTGAAAAACTTGCAGGCGGAAACGGATCTGGTCGTATCCAGAGATAATATTTTCTTTTAAGCAGGAAGTTGCTGATGAATTTGAAGTATAAAACACTAGTTTTTGTGTTTCTTTTTTCTATGTTTTTTCTTTTACCAGTTAATTCACAGGAAGCAGAAACAAATACAGAATATTCAGATTCATCAGCCCCTAACCTCGATTTTATAAATTTCTTCACAGAAAATTATGTAAATCACAAACTGACCCTTCAGGAAAAAGCTAAAAACTACAGCAATTTCCGTCTTGTAACCTTAAGTACAGCAATCACCCAGCAGACAGACATGAAAGAACTGTTTGTAAGCACGGGAATTGAATCTCTTTACAATCAATTAAACTTTACTTCAGATATTTACTATGCTCCAACCTTCTGGAATTGTTTAAATGCAGGAGCACATCTTATTAATCATTTTACCTGGAATTATACAGACTATTTTGAATATGATTTTCTTCCGGGAATTTATCTTTCTTACAAACCTGCTGCCTGGTTCTACATGACTGGTTCAGCATTCTTTCAATTAAAAAGTTCCTATATTTTTGACATTTATCCATCCGCAGGAACAATTATCAGTACTTGCCCTGCTTTCTCTGTAATCTTTGGATTTCTTCCACAGGAAGATCTTGAAATCAAAATTTCTATCAGTTCATACGATTATTTCAGATACTATTTATTCTTTGCACCGGAATATAAACTTGAAGCTGTTTATAAAGCCACTAAGCATTTGAGTATCTTTTTATCCGGTGATGTTCAATTTGTAGATTTCTTTACTTTGTCTGCAAACTTCTCCAGCCTTACAGCCTGCATTGGTATTTCATGGGAGTTTTAATTATGACAAAAAAAGTACTTATAATTTCAACAATTCTTTTACTGCTCACTACATTAAATTCCTGCAGACTTATGGAATATGATTTAACAGAAGCCTTTTACAGACTGATGAATGTAGAAAAACGAACTGCAGAATTTAAGGTTCTGGAAGATGAAACAAATCTTAACTTAATTGCTGATGATGAAGAATATGATGTTTTGATTATTACTGACATTCACATTGGCAATGAAAACCACGGAAAAAATGGTCCAAGACGAGAAGCCGACTGGTTTAAACAGCTTAATGAAATTGATTCAGAAACTGGAAAAGCAATACTTGATGAAGTAAAGTTTGCCATTTGTCTCGGTGATGTAGCCGATCACGGTTTACTGGGAGAATTTAACCGGTTTAATTCTCTTGTTACCGAAAAGCTGCAGGAAACAAAAACTTCCAAAGCTCCAGAAGGTATAAAGATTTATAGCGTTGTTGGAAATCATGACCTTTATAATTCTGGCTGGAATTACTGGTCTCAGACTCAATATCCAGGTACTTCCTTTTACAAGTTTGAAACACCTTCCTTCAGCTGGTACTTTATAGATTCTGCTTCCGGAACAATTGGTGACCAGCAGTTTGATATCCTTCACAAACATCTCAAAAATGACACCAAACCAAAACTGCTTTTCAGTCACATTCCGTTGTATGCAGACAACTTCCAGTATTTCATTATGCAGGATACAGAGGAACGCAATGCAATTATTAACACCGTTTCAAAAAACAATTCCAGAATGTTTATTGATGGTCATACTCATGAAGAGTTATATACAGACTTTGGAAAATTCCAGGAAATTAATGTTCCGGGATTTCTTGAAAAATATGGTTACGGAATTCTCCATGTAAATGAAAAAGAAAAAACTCTCAGCATGAAAATTAAATATTACTGATTTACAAAAAACTGCATAAAAAAAGTCGTTTCATTCGAAACGACTTTTTTATTTTTAGAATCTTTCGGCTTTTTTAGCACCCTTCTTTACAAAGGCTGCAGCACCGCCAGTTTTTCCTGTTTTTCTGGAAGAATTACGTTCACTCTGAGTATGAACATTAGGTCTGTCCCCTTTAGTTCGACCTTCTCTTCTGCGGTCTTCTTTTCCTTCTCTTGAACGAGAATCTCCGCGGTCAAAATTTCTTCTTTCGGAATTACCTGAACGACCGCCTCTTTTTTCTCCCTCAAAATCGTCTCTTCTTCTGCCTTCACCACGACTTTTACGGCTGCCCCTTCCTTCTTCTTTTACATCAAGATGCATGTGTGGAAGTTTTTTGTTGTTTTTTGAAAGTTCAATAGCCTTTTTAGCAGAAGCTACAGGAAGAGAAACCAATGAAAACTGTTGTGCAACATCAATATCATCAACCATTCGTCCAGGAATATGAAGCAATACGCTGAAGAAATCCGCAATTTCTTTTGCACGATAACCATCTTTTTTTCCAAGTGAAACAAAGATTCTCTGCTGGTCCCCACGAGGTCCCATATCTTTTGTACTGATTCTTCCGTAATGCTTTGGACTAAGCTTTTCACCGTACATAACAGAAAGCACGGCGGCAAGCACCTGTTCAGCATCCTGTCCTTCACAAAGTTTTGCTGCTAAATCACCATACTTATCTGCATATGGACGAAGAACTGGAGTATTATTTTCTACAGAATCTTCTTCTAAATTATTTTCAGAAGCAGCAATTTCAGAGTTTTCTGTAAGTGCTGTATCATTTTCTGCAGTTACATTTTCTGTAATTACATTTTCTGCAGCTTCTTCTACAACAATTTCTTCTGTCTGATCTTCTGCTTTTTCTTCAAAGAACAGTTTTAATTTTAATTCATCAATAAGTCTGTTTTCTTTGATTGTAAGAACTTCATTTACATTAGGAATCTTTTCTTCAACAAGTTTTCCTTTTGTAGCTCTTTCTACATTTTTTGTAAAATAACCAGACTTACGGCGTTCTTCTGGACGAATAAAAGTTACAGCAGTTCCAGTTGTGCCTGCACGGCCAGTACGACCAATACGATGAACATAAGTTGCAGTATCAAAAGGAAGAGAAAAGTTTACAACATGAGAAAGACCAGAAATATCAATTCCACGAGCCGCAACATCTGTTGCAACAAGAATACGGGTTTTCTTTAAACGGAAACGTTCAATAACCTTTTCGCGCTGATTCTGCATAATATCACCGTGAAGTGCATCTGCTTCATAACCACGCATATCCAGTTCTCTTGTAACGCGGTCAGCATCATTCTTTGTCATTGTAAATACAATTCCGTAGAAATCAGGAGACATATCAATAAGACGAACAAGTGCTTCAACCTTATCGCTTTCTTTTACATACCAGAATTTCTGATCAATAAGAAGTGCTTCATCTACAACTTTTTCTTCTTCTACAATGTCATATTCCCCCATAAAATCAGCAGCAATCTTTAAGATTGGAGCAGGCATTGTAGCACTAAACAAAAGGATTCTGGCTTCGGCGTTGGATTTTTCAAAAATCTCACGAATATCATCAATGAATCCCATATCAAGCATTTCATCCCCTTCATCGAGAATGAAATATTTAATTTTAGACAAATCAAGAGTTTTGCGTTCAAGGTGATCTTTAATACGACCAGGAGTACCTACAACAATTTCGCAACCCTGTTTTAATTCACGAATCTGCTGAGCATATGAAGCCCCACCGTACAAAACAGTAGTTCTCGGAAAATCATTATTAGCAAAAGACTGCATTTCAGTATTTGTCTGCATTGCCAGTTCACGGGTAGGTTCAAGAATCAAAGCTTCTACATAATCACTTTTATTTCTGACATTCTGAATGATTGGGAGACCAAAAGCCGCAGTTTTACCAGTACCGGTACGAGCTCTAGCAATAAGGTTTGTATCGCCATTTAATAATCGAGGGATAGCCAGAACCTGAATAGGAGAAGGAGTAACAAAGCCCTTCTTTTCTACAGCCTTAAGTGTATATTCATCAAGTCCTAAATCTTCAAAAGTTACGGCATCTTCAGCACCGTCAACATCCACAGGAGTTTCTTCAGACATAGTAATCCCAGTCTGAGTTTCTTCTTTTAATTCTTCTGTATCCATAAAAATCCTTTGCTTTTCAGCATTTTTATACTGAAGCAAAGTCTACTTTACGGAACTCCTGTTCCACTCCAACGACCAGCGCTTCAGTTTCTAATTGAGTCTAAACTATACAGAAAAAACGGAAAATATACAATTAAAATACACAAAATAGCAAAGTTTTCTAACATTTTCAAATCTCCATTATAAATTCTCAACAGCCTTTAAAACTTGACTATTGCTATTTTGTGCATTAATCTTTTTCTAGATTAGAAATAATCAGGGAGAAATTGCTTATGAAAAAATTTGTACTTATTCTTGCTGGACTTTTATCTTTGACCTCCTTTATTTTTGCAAATGATAATGTTTTAAATATTTCTGAAGTTTATGCAATGCCGGAAGAAACAGCTCAAACTGAAGAACCTGCCGGCAGCAGACATTCTTTAGGCTTTGGTCTTTCAATTCTTGGTTTTGAAATTTCTTACATGAATGTAAAAAATCACTTTGAGATTGATACTAATCTTGCTTATGCAAATCTTTCCGATTTTGGAGGACTCGTTATCGGAATTGATGATGACATAGCTTCTACAAACGATTTTGCAGAAAATTACGCTGAAATGGTTATTACTCCAAAAATCTGTATGGGATACAATACTTTACCTGGTAAAAAAGGCTGGACCAATACTTTTGGCGGATTCCTTGAAGTTCCATTCATAGTTGATTTTACTTCTTCTGACTTTGGAGCAATTGCAGCAGCCGGTTTCTGGTGGCGAGGTGCTAAAAGTTTTAATAATGTAGTTGAAGTTGGTATTTCTACTTACCTTCCATTTGTCATGGCTGCTTATTACGACAAAACCATAGAAATTATTTCTATTATTGATAATCCGGCAATGTCACTTGCTTCAATTTATTCCAGCTTTATTCTTTGTTCTCTGGACTTCAAATTCTATCTGAATTAGTTCAGTAGTTTTTTTCTCATTTTTGTGTTATAATAGTCTCAATATGGAAACAAAATTTAATATTGACCAGAAGGTCGTTTACCCAAGTCAGGGTGTTGGAGTTGTAACTGAAATCTTTGAAAAAAAATTCAAAGAAGAAATGAAGCTTTATTACAAAATTTATATTGAAGCTTCTGACATGATTGTTATGGTTCCTGTTGATAAAGCAGATGGACTTGGTATTCGTGAAATTGTATCTGCAGAAGAAGCTGAAGCAGCATTAAACCTTCTTTCCGAAGACTTTGAACCAATTACTTCAGACTGGAAATTACGTTACCAGCAGAACCTTGATTTACTCAAAAAAGGTTCCATTAAAGACATCGCTGCTATTGTTCGTTGTCTTTATAACCGCAGTAAAGTTAAGGAATTACCTATTCTTGAACGCAAACTTTATGATTCAGCTAAAAAACTTTTAGTTGATGAAATTTCTCTTGCTCTTGAAAAAGATGAAAAAGAAATTGAAGCATCTATTCATACAAAACTTGAACCAAACGGACCTGTTTCTAAACCAAAGCATACATTAACTCTTGATGATGATGAAGATGACAACTTAATGGATGATGTAAACGACAAGTCACGAGATTCAGATGATGAATCAGATGGAGACGACTCGGACGAATCATCTGACAACGACATGGACGCTGAAGAAGATTTCGATGATGAATTCTAATTCATTTGCCGTAATTATTACTGCCGCCGGTTCTTCTACAAGAATGGGCGGTGATGTAAAAAAAGAATATCTGCCTTTAAATGACGGCACTGTTCTTTCTACCTGTGTTAAAGCCTTTGTGGATGCATCACGAGATCCACGGAACGACTTTAACCTTTCTAATCTTATAATAACCATTCCAGTGGACGGCACCGATGCCGCTTCTGCTGCAATGGCGGCTTTTTATCAATTCGATTCAAAAATTCAGGAAATTGTAGATTATGTTCCAGGTGGTCATACCCGTCACCGTTCAATTTACAATGCACTGGAACATCTTTCTAAAAAGAAAAATCTTCCTGACTATGTTCTTATCCACGACGGAGCAAGACCTTTTGTTTCACAGAATATTATTTCTTATGTAATTCAGGGAACAAAGGAATTTGGAGCAGCTGCACCAGGAATTACTCCAACTGATACTCAAAAAGAAATTGATGAAAGTGGTTTTATTAAACGCCATCTTTTACGAAAAGATTTAGTTTCCATTCAGACTCCACAGGGCTTTAAATTTGCAGAATTGTTCGCCGCTCATCAAAAAGCTTTCTGTGATGGTCATGAATACACAGATGATACAGAAATCTGGGGAAACTATTGCGGTCGTGTAAAAGTTGTAACTGGCAGTAATAAAAATATCAAAATCACTTATCCGGGAGATCTGGAAAAAGGACTGAAAAATTGATTAGAGTTGGTTTAGGTTATGATTTACATCGGCTTGTAGAAAACAGACCTTTGCTGTTAGGGGGAGTTGAAATTCCTTTTGACAAAGGCGAAGACGGTCATTCTGACGGCGATGTTTTATTTCATGCAATTACTGATGCAGTTTTAGGAGCTTCAGGTTTAGGCGATATAGGTTCCTATTTTCCACCTGAAGATTCTCAATGGAAAGATGCAGATTCTGCCCTTCTCCTTAAAAAAGTAATTACTGATGTTTATGCACAAGGCTGGAAAATTGAAAATATTGACTGCGTTGTAAAACTGGAAAAACCAAAGTTTATTCCATTCCGACATAAAGTAATTGAATCAATTTCGAAGGTTCTGGAAATTGATTCTTCACAGGTTTTTGTAAAAGCAAAAACAGGAGAAAAAATTCCACCAATCGGGACAAGTGAAGCAGTTGAAGCAGAAGTTGTCTGTCTTTTATCTAAGTAATCTTTAAAACTAAAAAGCACTTATCATTACGATAAGTGCTTTTCTTTTTTTACAGATATCTATTAATAATCTGATATCTCAAGAACCAGTTCAACTTCAGTTACGCTGCGTTTTGTTCTTGTAGCAATTTCCTGAATTGTCCAGCCCTGTCTCTTAAGGTTTCTGATAGTTTCTCTTTCTGCTGGAGACATTCCATTATCTCTCTGTGGGCCATTTTTAGAAACTTCAGCAGTTGTAAGCTTGTGAAGCATTTCAAACTTATCATTAATTTCCCGGTCAAGTGTCTGTAAATTAAGATAGATTTTATTGATACCAGTATTTGCAGCCTGGAGAGAATCCATACGCTTTTCTGTATCACTGAGTACTGTATCCATTGAAGCAAGTTTTGATGCCGCTTCTGTGATTTTTGGTCCATTCTGAAGAAGTCGGTCTACATTATTCTGAACATCACGGATTTCCTGTGGTAAAGAAACAGTCATTCTGTTACAGTCTGTAAGCTTCTGTTCCAGAGTTTTAAGAGTTTCAAATGAAGAATCAACATCTTTAATTACGCGGTTAATAACTTCATCTTTCTTTTCCAGTCTTTCATACTGCTGTGAAATTGCTTCCAATTTATCTTTGTAATCACGGAAAGCAACTTCCATTGTAGAAATATTGTCAGAAGAATCTGAAAGCTTTTTCATTCGTTCATCAATTGTGTTAGAAAGAGCAATCATATCACTGAAGCGCTGTCCCATAGCAGAAATTTTCTGTTTCTGGCCTTCAAAAATACCAATCTGACGATCCATTTCTTCATTAAGACGGATAACTTCGCTATATTTCTGTGAGTATTTATCTGCATCTGCATCAAAATTATCAAGACGAGTGAATTTTTCATCAAGCTGCTGCAGGCTTTCTTCCAGCATTCGTTTCATCTGGTCTGCCTTTTCGTAAATCTTGATATTTTCTTTCAGCAACTGCATTTCTTTAGAAATTTCACTCATGCGGGACTGCATATCATTCTGGTCGTTCTGCATTTTCATTACGAACTGAGCCTGATTAGCACGGTTTGCTTCAGAAGCAGTCTGAATATCCTTTTTGAGCTGAGCAAGATTCTGAGCTGAATCTGCATTCTGGGCTTTAACTCTTTCTTCAGTATCTGTAAGCATCTGAGTATACATATTTTCCAGCTGAGAAAGAATATTCTGTGAGCGTTCTTCGTATTCCTGCAATGAACTGTCTGTCTTGTTCTGCAATTCCTGAATATCAGCATTCAGGCTGTTCTGCTGCTGCTGGATAGATGCAATGTAACTTTCCATACTCTGCTGCAGCTTAATTTTTTCTTCATCAAATTTATTTTCTGTAGTTGCTTTAAAGCTTGAAAGCTGCTCTGTAAATAATCCTGATGATTCTTCAAACTGGTCACGAATCTGTTTCTTCCAGGTATTGAATTCAGCAAGAGCGGCATCAATTGAAGAAGAACCTGTATCCTGACGGTCTTTAATTTCCTGTTCAAAGGCTTTAAGATCAGCAAGCAGGTCGTTCTGTGTTTTAGAAAGATTATTCTGAAGAAGATTCATGCTGCGGGCAAGTTCAGATTTAATTTCTGAATCTGTACCATTAGAGATTGTTTCAATCTTTTCTTTGGTATCTTCACGGAAGTCTGCAACTTCATTTTCAAGATCCACGATTGTTTTCTGAATATTAAGCTTAGTATCATCAATAGATTTTGTAAGTTTTGCATACTGTTCAGAAGATTTTGCCTGGAGTCCTGAAACATCATTCTTAAGACTTTCAAGATATGTATTTTCCATATTCTTAACAGAATCTTCGTAATTATTTGTAATAACAGAAAGCTTGGAATCAAGTTCATGTTTCCATTCAGAAAGATTTGTATCAATTTCTGTTGTTTTTTCATTAAGACTCTTGTCAAATTCAGCCTGGAATTCACTGAGTTTAGCACTCATGCTGCCAGTTGCAGTTGCTTTAAGTTCATCCAGTGAGCGGTCAATTTCATGAAGTCTTGTTTCAACATTTTCTGAATCTTCTTTGATTGTTTTAGAGAATTCATCATGACGTCTCTGCTGATCAACCGTAAAAATATCAAAATCACTGAGAACTTTATTCTGAACTTCACCCATAGCGGCACGAAGACTCTTTTCAAGAGTATCAATATCAGAACCAGAATTCTGAATCTGAGAGAGCTTGTATTCAATGTCTTTTTTGTAAGAATTAAGCTGTTCATCAATTCCTGCAAGAACATCAAGATGTTTGCTTTCACTTTCAGAAACTGCTCGTTTAACAGAATCAGTAATAAGTTTGTTCATATTATTCAACTTAATTTCTGCTTCTGTCTGGAAGTCTTCCAGAGTTTTTGTAATATGTTTAAGTTTACCTTCAACTTCAGGCTGTAATGCAGCTGCCTTTTCTGTTGCATCTGTACACTGCAGATTAAGTTGAGTAATGGCATTCTGTGTTTCTTTTGCAGAAGTATTTGCTTCCACTGCCATATTTTTAAGTTTTTCTGTAATGTCGCTCTGAAGAGTGTCAATTTTCTGCTGAATAAGCTCAGTATATCTGTCAATATTTTCGTTAGTTTTAGAAGTAAAGTTTTCCAGTGCTTCGCTTTCTTTCTGATCAGCAGCAGAAAGTGCATCTCTGTAAAGATTTGCATAACGATCCTGAATTTCTTTGATTTCGCCGGCAATCTCTGCCTGAACAGTTTCCAGACCTTTTGTATTGCCATCAACATCTTTCTTAAGGAATTCTGTTGTTTCGTTACATTTAGCAATTGCGGCTTCCAGTTCTGCTTCTGCACTCTGAATCTTTTCTATGTGACGAGTATAATCTGCTTCAATACCATCCAGCTGATTATTGTATCCCTGTTTTAATTCTGAAACTTTCTGATCACAATCAGCCTGAACCTGATCAATTAAATTTGTACAGTTGATGTTAAGAGCATTAATCTGTGTTTTCAAATCTTCCGACTGACGGTTAGTTTCAGCAGTAAGAGAACTTACAGTCTGATCATATTCTTCCTGCAACTGTTTGTGCATTGTAACAAAGTTTTCATTAAATTCATTAATTTTTTTGTTGTTAATAGCTGTTGCATTATCAAAAGCTGAATTGTAATCCTGAACAAACTTTTCGTGGTCTTTTGTAAACTTTGCTTCAAGCTTTGCGTAATTATCATTGAATTTAGTTTCAATTTTTGCGTAATCTTCATCAAAACGTTTTTCAAGCTTGCTGAAAATTCCATCGTTCTTTCCACCAACCGATTCCAGCTGCTGGTCATAACGGTCATGAAGTACCTGAACTTTCTCGGCATATGTCTGAGCAAGATTTTCCAGATTTGATTTAAACTTTTCGTTCATTGAAGTCAATTCATTCTTAAGCTGGGAAACAAGCTTTGATTCTTCTTCCTTATATTTAAGAGTAATAAGTCCTTCAAGTTTTGTATTTTGAGTTTCAAGCTCTTTTTTGTATCTGTCTGCACGGGCAGTTGCCTGCTGACTTAAATGTTCAAAAGCAGTATTTTCCAGCTGTTCAGCCTTATCTGCAGCTTCGTTATAAGCATCCTGAATATTCTGTTTAATAGAAGCAAGAGTTTCTTCTGCAGAAGCCTGTGAGCGTTTAATTTCTCCAACAATTTTATCTGCATAAGCTTTGTATTCATCCAGCAAAGTTGTTCCAACTGCTTTAAGCTGCTCTGCATTGTGTTTGCTGAATTTATCAGAAATTTCTGGAATGCGTTTATCAATATTTTCTACAGTTGCCATCTGCTTATTCAAACGGCTGTTCAAAGTATCAATAATTGTGCTTTCTTTTTGAACTCTCTTAAGATTTTCTTCTACCTGCCCTGTCATAGAATTCAAATCATTAAGAACTTCCCCGAAACTGTTAATTTTACTTTCAATATTTTCTACAGCACGGATATCATTTTCCAGGCCCCGGAGCTTTTCTGCAAAATCATCATTCTGCTTTACCATAACTTTTACAGCAGCAGCAGCCTGACTCTGGCGGGAATCAAATTCTGTTTTCAGAAGCTCCATCTTTTTTGCTGATTCACGATAAACAACATCAATATCTTCCTGACGTTTATCTGCATAGCGACGGATTTTATCAATCTGGTTATTCTTTTTATTTAATCCATAGAAATAGATAGAAATACCTAATGAAATGACAATAGCAATAAGAATCGAAAATAGAATGTCCACTTTTTTACTTCCCCACCCAAAAAAGTTTATTTAAGACGGTTTTTAAACCTTATTTTTATGTTTTAGGAGTTATTTATCTCCAAAAATGAAGTTTTCCAGCTCAGAAAATCTGACAAAAGTAAAATCTGCCAGCTCTGATTTTTTTCCGAAAAATCTTTTTGAAGGAGCAATAACCCACGCAGCTTTCATACCTGCCTTTTTAGAACCTTCAACGTCATAGCGATGACTGTTTCCCACATAAAGGATCTGTTCTGGCGGTAAATCCAGCTTATTGATTAATTCCTGAAAAACCTTCTGAGAAGGCTTCAGTGCTCCAATTTCTTCAGAACCTAGAACTACATCGCAATATTTCATCATTCCCCACATATCTCCCTTTTGTTCAGGAGGAAAGTCAGAAAGAACTGCTATCTTAATCCCATTTTCTTTAAGACGGGCAAACAGTTCCAAAGTACCTTTTTCGGCTTTGAACTTTTTGAAAAAACCGCTGATTCCGTCATAACAGATTTTCTTTACAAGAACCTCAGCCTCTTCAACCGAAATATTCAGTTTCTGTGCCATAAGTCTGTTCTGCTGATCATATAGATCACCATAAAAATCTGCCTGCCGCAATTCTTTACGTACCTTATTGTAATTTGTATACACCTTAAGATGTCTGATTACATAAGGAAGCACTCTGATATTTAACTTACGGTTTCTATAAAGAGTTCCGTCAATATCAAAGGCAACAGCTTTAATTTCACCCGAATTAGAAATTTTCACACCATAGATTATACAACAAAAACCTGATTTAGTCAT
>JAKSTK010000007.1 GCA_024402615.1 Treponema sp. | reverse complement strand
GTAAACAAAATATAAAAATGACTTAAAAAGTATTTGCTAAATATTAATTATAGGTGTTATAATTTAAGTAAATATAACTAAAAAAGAGGTAAAATAATGAAAAAACTTTTAGGTTTATCATTGAGTCTTGTTCTTTGTGCTGTTTTGGCTGGTTGTGCTTCATCTGGAGCTAAATCTACTGCCGGTGGTTCTGTTCACCCAAGATCTTATGTTCTTGATCCTGCTGATGGTAAAACAGAGGCAGAACTTAAATTTAACGACTGGGGTAGTGGTTCAAACTATCAGGCTTATTTTGATATGTGGTCTTACTTCAAAGTAGATAAACCACTTGCTGATGATACAGTTAATTTTAAAGCTCGTGTTACATCTGATAAAGATATTCCAGGTGTAGTAGTATTCCTTGTAGATACATCTGCTGCTGCAGGTTACTGGAATGTTTTAACAGACGATTACTATATTCTTGATCTTAAAGCTGGTGAAGCTAAAGATGTAGATATTGAAATGACACTTACAAAATCAACAAAAGGTGCTCTTGCTGTTTGTTTAGCTTATGATGGTCCTGATCACGGATGTGAAAACTTTGCTAAAGTAAAAAAATCTGCAGTATTCTCATTTGAAAAAGTTGCAGATACAACTGATACAGCAACTGAAGTTTTTGGTGCTGAAGGTGCTTCTGCTGCTTCTCATCCAGCTGGTCCTGTAACATTTGATATCAACATTGCAGATACAAATAAACTTGTACAGTTCGAAGTAGGTGATGCTGATGAAAACAAAAATGTTCAGAACTATAAAGCATTCATCAATATTACAGAAAGCTCACAGTTCCAGTACTACTTACCAAAAGCTGGTGATACTGTAAACTTTACTTTCAAAGGTACTTCAGATGCTAACATTGCTAATCCTGTAATTGTAGCTCTCGTAGACCAGTCAGAAGCTGCAGGATGGTGGCTTGAAGTTGGTGCTGATAACTGGAATGTAACAATGCTTGAATCTGCAACAGCAGGTGAAGAATTTGTTGCAACTGGTAGCATGACTCTTGCTAAAGATTGTATTGGCGGACTTACAGTATTCGCAATCTACAATGCTTCAGAAGGTTCTTCTGGTGCTTTGTGGATGTTCTCTAGAGAATAGAATATAACTTCCAATAAAAAAATCCACGGTGATTAGTTTCATCGTGGATTTTTTTTTAGCTTAAAGATTTGTAAAACAGAAGCTTTAGTTTTCAAGCATTTTACGAGCTTCTTCTTTGATATTTTCTCTAAGTTCCGGTGGATTGATTACTTTAACGGAACTGCCAAATTGCATTACCCAATGCTGAGTCTCCTGAATCTGGTTTGTTTCAAAGCTTAAATAAACACTGCCATCCTCGTTCTGGTGACAATCCTGTGTAGAGTGCCAGGTTCTTTCAAGAATATAAGTATTTACGTTCTTACTGAAGAGCAATTCGATTTTTACAGGTGGCAGCTTGTTGTTCCAGATACCAAAACTTGGGTCGATGTAATTTTCAACACGGAAATCTTTTGGTTCAACAAAAGTCTGTTTCTGATTAAATTCATTTACTACAAAATTCAAATCCTTCATGCGGGAAAGGGCATAAATTCGAACTTCATTTGCTTTATGGCAGAATCCACAGACATACCAGTTACCTTTCTGGCAAACTACATGATATGGATCAAAAGCACGTTTTGTATATTCCTGACTGCTTATTGAACGATAACCAAAATCAACAGATGCATGAAGTTTAATGGCAGTAAAAATTGTATTGAAGATTGTTTCATCAATTTCTGGTAAAGGATCGGAAATAAATTTAATTTCATCATTCATAAAGAAAGAATCAACAGAAACCTGATCTGGAAGCATTTCCGTAATCTTTCCCATAATCTTTTTAAATGAGGCTTCCAGCGGTGTATTTTTATATTGTTCCAGTAAAGGCATGATTGTACTTACAGTAAAAAGTTCACCTTCACTGAGCATAACAGACTGAATAAAGAAAGTAGGGTCGCTGTAATAATAACCATTGCGGTGCTGGTCGTATTCCAGAGGTGCTTCATATCTGTCTCTGAGAAATTCTATATCACGCATAATTGTGGCTCTGGAAACTTCAAATTCTTTTCCTAATTTTGTGGCGTTAGGAAAAGTTCCTGAACGAATCATTTTATCAATTTCCAGAATACGATGGATTTTTACTTTTTCTTCTCTTTCTGCTTTCATATCTCTTTCCAATGAAAATATTTAGATTTCTTTAATTATATTCTATTCCACAATTATTGAAAACTCATTATAATCAATCAAATATATTTTTAGATAGAGGAAGACCATGGCTTACATTTTTGAAGAACCATCACACACATTTGATGAATATCTGTTAGTACCTGGTTACACAGGACCAGATTGTATTCCAGCTAATGTTTCATTACAGACACCAGTTGTTCGCTACAACAAAAAAGCCGGCGAAAAGTGTCCGCTTACAATGAATATTCCTATGACATCTGCTGTTATGCAGGCAGTTTCAGATGATAAACTGGCAGTTGCTCTTGCAAAAGAAGGTGGAATCTCATTCATTTTTGGTTCACAGACAATTGAAAATCAGGCTGCTATGGTTGCTCGTGTAAAAGCATATAAAGCAGGTTTTGTAACTTCTGATACAAACATTAAACCTGATCAGTCTTTAACAGAACTTGTTGCTGCAATTGAACAAACAGGTCACTCAACTGTAGCTGTAACAGAAGATGGAACTGCAAACGGTAAACTTCTTGGTATTATTACAGACCGTGACTTCCGTATTAATCACTGTGCTCCAGATGCAAAAGTAAAAGATTATATGACTCCACTTTCAAAGCTTGTTATGGCTGAAGAAGGAATTTCTCTTGAAGAAGCAAATGAAATCATCTGGTCTAAAAAAGTAAATCAGCTTCCTGTTGTAGATAAAAACGGTAAGCTTTTGAGTCTTATTTTCCGTAAAGATGCTACAAACCATCAGGAACATCCACTTGAACTCCTTGATGCACAGAAACGCTATATTGTAGGTGCCGGTATTAATACTCGCGACTACATGGAACGTGTTCCTGCTTTACTTGCTGCAGGTGTTGATGTAATGACATTGGACTCTTCAGAAGGATTTACAGAATGGCAGAGACGAGCTCTTCAGGATATTCATGCTAAATGGCCAAATGCAAAGGTTGGTGCTGGTAACGTTGTTGATGCTGATGGTTTCAACTTCCTTGCTGATGCTGGTGCAGACTTTGTAAAAATTGGTATTGGCGGTGGTTCAATCTGTATTACTCGTGAACAGAAAGGTATTGGTCGTGGACAGGCTACTGCTACTATTGAAGTTGCAAAGGCTCGCGATGCTTACTATGAAAAAACAGGTATTTATATTCCAATTTGTTCAGATGGTGGTATTGTTTATGATCATCATGTAACTTTGGCTTTGGCTATGGGTGCTGACTTTGTAATGCTTGGTCGTTACTTTGCTCGTTTTGATGAATCTCCAACAAACAAACTTATTGTAAATGGTAACTATGTAAAAGAATACTGGGGTGAAGGTTCAAACCGTGCCCGCAACTGGCAGCGTTATGACCTTGGTGGAAAGAAAGGAATGGCATTTGAAGAAGGTGTTGATTCATATGTTCCTTATGCTGGTTCTCTTCACGACAACGTTACTCTTACAACAAGTAAAGTAATTCATGCAATGTGTAACTGTGGTGCAGTGACAATTCCTGAACTTCAGAAAATTGCAAAAATTACAATGGTTAGTGCTGCTTCTATCCGTGAAGGTGGTGCACACGACGTTATTGTTAAGAACACTGTAAAAGCTAATTAAGTCATCTTTTTGAATGATTATTGTATAGAAAAGGCATTCCTTTTTAAGGGGAATGCCTTTTTTTATAGGAAATTATTAATATTACGGTATTATTAAAAGACAAAACTAAAAGGTTAATGATAAAGTATAGGTATATTTTATCCGGAGATGTTATATGAAAAAAGTATTATTATCATTTCTTATTATCACAGGATTTTTGTTTATTTCTTGTTCAGATTTTTTACGTGGTTCAGATCTTCGAGATCAGATTGAAAAAGAAATTGAAATAGCAAATACACCTGGTTTTACCCTTGCCGTAAATCCTTTAATCCCAGAAAGTATTGTAAATATAACTCCATCTGGAAATATGGAAGTAAAAAAAGGTAAAAAAATAAATATTGAAGCAACAATTAATAATAATTACACCTTTGTTGAATGGAGAGTTTATTCAAAATCTAAAGGAACTTTATTTGATTTAAAAGATGTTAAATTAAAATTTGACGAAGCACATACAAATTTTATCGGTTCGTCTGTTATTGTAAGTACAACTGTAGAAATTCTTGATGTACAAAATGATTTGGAAATTGTTCCTTTCTGTAAAATAAAAACTGATACTTTGCCACCAACTTTTGTTGGAGATTTAAAGGTTTCTTATTCTAAAGAACAGTTAAATAATGGCAACAGTTTTAAGTTAGCTGAATATGATGAAAACGGTAAATTAATTTATAAAACAGATAACAGAGCTTCTAAACTTTACTTTGATTTTTTAGCAGAAGATTTAGATAAACCTTCAAAAATATGGATTCAGGAAACTGAGTTGTTTAGCAATACTGGTATTTATGATGAAGCCAATCAGGTGAATCCGGATTCTATATCTGCGGTAAAATATACCAGCATAATTGAAGACTGTTTTACTCATTATCAGAAAACTGTTTATAGAACGGTGGCCGAATATGAAATTAAGGCTGGAAACGGACTTGAACGTGGATATTCAGCACCTTTATTAATTGAAGTAAAAATAATTGATGAAAGTGGAAATATTAGCGAGGAATCAAGAAAATTTGTTGTTGTAAAGGATGCTTCAGTTACAATGGATTCTTGTCCGATAGTATCAATGATAGATAATGATTCATTAGAACTGGACCTGGAAGAAACTAAGAGTAATTTAGGCAACTTATTTATTCCTGAAATTATAGATACATATTTTGATGGAAAAAACTATATTAATGAATCTGTTACAGAATTAGATCTTAGCTGGGGATACACACTGGAATGTAAAGAAGGAAAAATCCACATTTCCGGAAAGCCAGAACCTTTTGAAAGATTTTATTATGTAAATAATAGTAGTTGGAATGAGTTAGGACTATATGAAAAACGAATTCAAGTGTTTGAGACAAATGTAAAAGGGTATAATTTTCAGCTGCCTGAAGATGTAATTGTGGACGGAAAAAATCTCTATTTATCAATTACAGCTACAGATAGCATTGGAAATACAACTACTGTTACAAAATGTCTTTTTAAGCAGCCAGAAGTAAAACAAGTAGCAATAAGTAAAATTAATGAGCAGTATTATTATCATATTTTTATTGACCACAAAAATGATGACAATATGCCTGAATATTACGAATTAAAATACTTAATATATACAGATTTGGAAGATGCCTCTCGTATTAGAGTAGATGATATTATTGAATTGAATACTGATATGCTGTCGTTAAAAAGTATTCTTCCTGCTGATTATGATTCTATTGGAACGGGAGAAAAAATTTGTGATATTTATTTGCAAATCTGTAATAAAGGTAATGATGGCAGCTTATTAGGAGGACAGCTTTCAAAATACACTTTGGTAAAAGGTGAATTACTGAACGAACAGGATTTTGCATCGGCAGAAGCTTTTAATCTGGAAGATTATTGTTCTTATGAAGTTGAATCTACACCAGCAATTGATACAGGTATAATGATAAACAGTGTTATATGTAAAATAGAGTTACCTCCTAGTTTACTGGAAAAATATAACTGGTCTTTTGTTAAGGCTACTAATGATGATAGGTTTGAAGATATAAAAGATTTTAAATTTTCACTTACAGAAGGTTCTGTTAGTATTATAGCTACTGCTTATGATAAAAAAACTGGCAAGAAAATTGTTTCAGATAAATATCAAATAGCTAAACCAGAAGAATCTGCGTATGACACTACGGGACCTAGACAGATTTTTACAGACGACTATACAGGCTCGTATAATACTTTTTCTATTCTTAATTATGCAGGTAGCGGAGTAAGAGTTTCTATTGATGATGAAAATGGAATAAAGAAAGATTCTCGGGGTACATCATTTGCAGAGTTTCAGAATCTTCCACGAGATTATTTCTCGGCTTATTGGGATATGTATAAGACAGGATTTAAGGATTATCCTTATCATAAAATTTATGAACAGGAATTTTATGAAAAAAAGCGTTATTCAGATATGCTGCAAAAAACTCCTTATCATGATTTAGTTATACCTTTATATCTTTTATCAAGAGATGAGTGTAATTTTTGTGTATTAGAAATGACAGATGATTCTCCTAATGCAAATGTAAACCGCGATTTTATATCTTTTATAAGATGGGATAATATATCCGAAAAACCTGTAATAGATATATCTAAAAGTCCTGCAGAGATTTCACTGACTAAAGATCTTTCTAATTATTCTTCAGATATTTATAACTATTATGATTGTTATAGTGCTAATCTTGAATTCTTTGATGAAACATCAAATTTATGGAAATTATCAAAAAGTTATAATGGTAAATTAGCAAGCAGTTTATTTGAACATAAAGAAACCTATGAATTATCAACAAATAAGTTTTATAGATTCAGAATCGCAATAGAAAAACGAAACAATGTTGATGCTCTTGGAGAATGGTATCCACGGTTTGATCTTTTAGTAACAAAACCTGAATATTTTTATAGCAATAAAAAAAGCTGTAATAATAAGCTTATGATTCAGGGAACAAACGGAATTCAGATTTCTTATGACATGCCTGTTTTAGTACAGACATATTATGCAGAAAAGAATTTAGGTTCTAAACTTTCTGATTGGGAATTGCAGGCTCCGGATATTAATGCAAAGCTTTATAAACCTGTTTCAAATGGTACTGCATGTGTTTCTGAATATTATTATGACGCAGCTTTAGCTTCTCAGCAGGTTCCAGAAGGATATTACTATATTGTTGCAGCTTATTTTTCGGATGGAACTAGCAGCTGTACTTCTGTTTTGCAGAAATAGTAGTACCTTTCCAGTTACAAAGTCTCTGACGTTAATCGTCTGATTTCTGTAGGTTGTTTCTAATTGTTTTCACGTTTATTTTTCACTATAATATTTCTATTATGGAAGAAAAGATTGTAATCCGTGGAGCAAGAGAACATAACTTAAAGAATGTAGATGTTACAATGCCACGCAATAAACTGGTAGTAATTTCTGGACTTTCAGGTTCTGGTAAATCTTCTTTAGCTTTTGATACTCTTTTTGCAGAAGGCCAGCGCCGTTATATGGAAAGTCTTTCTTCTTATGCCCGTCAGTTTTTGGGAAGAATGGATAAGCCTGATGTTGATTCAATTGAAGGACTTTCCCCTGCAATTTCTATTGAACAGAAATCTACAAATAAAAATCCTCGTTCTACTGTAGGAACAATTACAGAAATTTATGATTTTTACCGTCTGCTTTATTCCCGCTGTGGTCATGCTCATTGTCCTAACTGCGGAAGAGAAATCCGTGAACAGTCAGTAGACCAGATTATTGATACAGTTATGAGCTGGCCGGAAGGAACTAAAATGCAGGTTTTGTCTCCTGTAATCAGAGGCAAAAAAGGTGAACATACAAAAATCATTGAAGATGCAAAAAAGTCCGGCTTCATTCGTGCCCGTATTGATGGTGTAATGACAGATCTGGAAGATTCAATCAAACTTGATAAACAGAAAAAGCATACTATCGAAATTGTAATTGACCGTATTATTAATGGTCCTGATATTCGTACCCGTCTTGCAGATTCAATTGAAATTGGCTTGAAAAATGCCAATGGAATTATTGTAGTTACAAAACGCACAGAAGATGGTGAGGAAGAAGTTTTCTTTAGTCAGAAAAATGCATGTCCTGACTGTGGTATTTCAATTCCTGAGCTTCAGCCTAGACTTTCTTCTTTCAACAATCCATTTGGTGCCTGTCCGGAATGTACTGGTCTTGGTAAAAAAATGGAATGGGATGAAAATAAACTCCTGCCAGATAAGAACTTAAGCTTTAATGAAAGAGCCCTTCCATTCTTTAATCCGGAATCTGAATGGAATCATTCTATGTTCGGGGCAATTGCCGAAGCTGCTGGTTTTACTCTTGATACTCCATTTAATCAGCTCACAAAAGAACAGTTTGATTATTTATGGAACGGAGACGATACAAAGAAAGTTCACTGGATTTATAGAAAACAGAGCGGAGAAGGCTATTCAGAATATAACCGCCCTTGGAATGGACTTATTGCCGAAATGACAAGACGCCATAACGAATCCTGGAGTGAATCACAGCGAACAAACATTGAAGAAAAGTTCATGTCTATTTCTGAATGTTCCTGCTGTAAGGGGAATCGTTTAAGACAGGAAGCGCTTGGGGTAACGGTTGGTGATAAAAATATCTGGGAATTGTGTCAGCTTTCCGTAACAGAATCAATCGACTTTTTTGATAATGTTGACCTTTCTGAAAATGAAAGAAAAATTGGTGAACAGATTCTTAAAGAAATTAAAGCCAGACTCCGCTTCCTGCGGGATGTTGGTCTTGATTATCTTACAATGGAACGCACCGCAGAAACTTTGTCTGGCGGTGAAGCACAGCGTATTCGTCTTGCAACTCAGATTGGTTCTGCCCTTTGTGGTGTAATGTACATTCTTGATGAACCTAGCATTGGTCTTCATCAGAGGGATAATGAGAAATTAATTGATACTCTTATAAATCTTAGAGATAACGGAAATACTGTAATTGTTGTTGAACATGACGAGCAGACTCTCCGTACAGCAGATTTCTTAATTGATTTAGGTCCTGGAGCTGGTGTACACGGTGGTAAAATTGTTGCAGCCGGAACTCCAGAAGAAGTTGCAAAAGTAAAGGAAAGTCTTACTGGTCAGTATTTGGCTGGAACTCTTAAAATGGATATTCCTGAAAAGCGCCGGGAAGGAAACGGAAAATATATTCGTTTACGGGGCGTCAAAGAACACAATCTTAAGGGAGTTGATGTAGATATTCCTTTAGGAACTTTCACTTGTATTACAGGGGTTTCTGGTTCTGGTAAATCTACATTAATGAGCGATGTTTTATATCCTTTAGTTAGTAATAAGATTATGGGCACTAATTATGATGTGGGTAAATATGAATCGGTGGAAGGAGTAGATGGAGTTGATAAGGTAATCAATATTGATCAGTCTCCAATTGGCCGTTCACCACGCTCAAATCCTGCTACTTATGTTGGTGTGTTTGATGCTATCCGCGATTTGTATGCTTCTCTGCCAGAAAGTAAAGCCCGCGGTTATCAGAAAGGTCGCTTTAGTTTTAATGTTAAAGGCGGACGATGTGAAAATTGTCAGGGTGCGGGAGAAAATGTAATTGAAATGAACTTCCTGCCAGATGTTTATATTACCTGTGAAGTTTGTGGCGGTAAGCGTTTTAATCACGAAACTCTGGAAGTTGAGTATAAAGGTAAATCAATTAATGATGTTTTGAATATGACAATTGATGAAGCCTGTGATTTCTTCTCTGCAATTCCTCATATTTCCCGTAAGGTAGAAACCTTGAAATCTGTTGGTTTGGGATATATTACTTTAGGACAGAACGCTTTAACTTTGTCTGGTGGTGAAGCACAGCGTGTAAAACTTGCCAATGAGCTGGCTCGTCCTGCAACAAGTAAAACCCTTTATATTCTTGATGAACCAACAACCGGTCTTCACTTTGCCGATGTCAAACAGCTTATGTCAGTAATTCAGAGACTTGTGGATCAGGGAAACTCTGTTGTTATGATTGAACATAATCTGGATGTAATCTGTCAGGCCGACTATCTTATTGATTTAGGGCCAGAAGGTGGTAACCGTGGTGGTACAATTATTGCTGCAGGAACACCAGAAGAACTGGCAAAGGTTGAAGGCAGTCACACTGGACGATTTGTAAAAGAAACTCTTGCTAAGGCAGGAAAACTGTAATTGAGAACTGGTATAGGTAATTGCAGACAGTTTAAATATTCTCTTATATGTGTTTTATTGCTGCTTTGTGCATTTTCTTTATTTGCAGAGGGTGAAGTAACTACAATTACTATTACAAATGCCAGAGAGACTTCTTACAAAAAAGATCCTGTTACTCAAAATGATACAATTGTTCTGGAAGGAAATGTTGAACTTTCCGTAAAAAAGGGAGGCACTTCTTCAGAAATTAAAGCAGATAAAATTACTTACGATAGACTTACAGAAATGCTTTATGCAGAAGGTTCTGTAGAAATTACCACAAAATCTTCTGGTTCCGGTGGTGAAAAATCTACAGCATCTTCTTTGCTGATGAACACTGCAACACTGGAAGGTGTTTTTGAAGATGGTCGTGTTGTTCAGACTCAGAGTGATGCCTTGAATCTTCCTTCTGGTTCTACACTTATTGTTTTTTCTGATGTATTTGGAAAGACAGAATCAAATACTATTGCTTTTAAAAATTCAAGCCTTACTTTCTGTGATGATGAAAATCCTCACTGGAAAATTGATGCAACCAGAACCTGGCTTTTACCAGGTGGAGAATTTGCTTTTTTTAATGCGCTTCTTTATGTAGGTCCTGTTCCGGTTTTATATCTGCCTGCTTTTTATTATCCAAAGGATGAACTGATTTTTAATCCTGTTTTGGGATATAGAAAACGGGAAGGGTATTTTACTCAAACTACAACTTATTTAATTGGTCGAAAAGCTCTTAATAATGATTCATCTATTGAGGATGAAAATCTTCAGGCTTTATACAACTTTATGAAGCCTACAACTCTTAAAGTTCAGGAAAGACAGGGGCTTATGCTCCACAATCTGGATGAAAACTTCAGCGGTACAACCAATTCTTTCCTTAAATTAGATACAGACCTTTATTCAAACCTTGGGGCAATGATTGGACTGGAAGGAGCTTTCAGTCCATCTCAAACTTACCTCACAAATTTAAAATTTACTGCTCAGGTAGGATTAAGTAATACGGTTTTTCAGACAAATAATCTGTATTTGCCTATTTCTTCTGCGGGGCTAAAATATTTTGATAAATCAAACTTTATGGGATTAAAAGTTCCTTTCCGTTATGGTGGCAACCTTGATTTGACTTTATCAAAGCCTTTTAATTTTACGCTTTCTCTGCCGGTATATTCTGATCCATATTTTTCTTCAGATTTTAAAACCAGAAGTGAAAGTATGGACTGGATTTCTTTCTTTATGAACAGTGACAGGGATGATAACACTTCTTCAGAAGTTTCTTCCCTCATCTGGAAAATTAATGCTTCTTATTCTCCAACAATTCCTGCAGTTTTGAAGCCTTATATTTCTTCACTTTCCGTAAATTTAAATTCTTCTATTAATATTTCTACAACTCAGAACAGCACTATTGGAGAAGACAGTCGTGCTTCTGCAAATGATAACTGGACAAGTTATACTCCGGAACGAAAATTCTATTATCCTTCACAAATTACTCCGGCAAATATCAGTATGTCATTAAGTGGAACTCTTTTTCAGTGGCCAAAAAATACTTCTGCATCTGTAAAAGCTCCTTCTTACAGTGTGGCACTTTCAAAGCCTGATGAACTAAAAACTGCGGCAGAAATAAAAAAAGAAGAAGAGGATAAAATTGCTGCTGAAAAGGCAAAAGCCGAAGCAGAAAAAACTGATGAAGAAAAAGCGGCTGATGCAGCACACGCCGAAGAACTAAAAAGAGCAGAAGAAGAAAAGAAAAACGAATTTGTTTTTCTTCAGCCAGAGTTTCCTGAACTTTCTTTAAGTTCTCCTTCTGTAAATACTTTCCAGGGATTAACTTATAAGCTTGGTTATACCTTAAATCCAAATATTGTTACACAGTATGCTTATGCTACAACCGAGTATGATGAATTTGGTGTTTCACATATATATTTAAATTCTCCTGAAGATTTTAAGTGGTCAAAAGTAAAATCTTTTATGTATACAATTAAGAGTCCTTTAAGTGTAAACAGTAATCTTAATTACGGTGGAAGTTTTATTTCTTTGACCAACAGACTTTCTTATGATCCTGTCTGGCAGGGGCATCCTAATACAGACGGATATAACGAAAGCGGAAGAAAAACTCTTATTCTTGCGGACTATAAGGCAGAAAGTCAGACAGTTTCCAATACAAATACTTTAAGTATTAAACCATTTACCTATGTGCCTGCATTTGCAGATACTGGTGTTTCATGGAACTCTACAATGAAGCTTTTCCGCAGAAAATTCATTGGTGATGAAGATAATCCGGAATGGGAAAATCTTGGTCCTGACTGGGATGATGCGGACAGTGTTACTTCTCATACACTTGATTTTACAATTGCTGCAAAAGAGGCTGATTCAAAATTCAGACAGAATTTTACTTACACAACAACTTTACCTCCTCAGACAACAAAGCATTCTTTTGCCTTGAATCTGGATTTTCCTTATGTAACAACTTCTTTTGGAACCTCTTTTCAGGAAGCCAGTGCTACAGACAAAACTCTTGTTTATAATCCAATCCAGCAGTCTATGACAGTTTCACTGTTTGATTCTAAACTTAAAATTTCAGAATCTTTTAATTATGCTTACAATTTGAATAACAAAGACTGGTCAGATAAAACTGATTTCCATCCTGACAGCTTAAAATTGTCCATGAACTGGAAAAGTCTTTCGGCTTCTTATGTAATGTCTTATACAAATGATTATGAATTGATTCCTGGTACTGGCTGGAAGATGAAGGAAGATAAAAACTTTTATCCATATTCTGTTTCTTTAAGTTATTCACCTTCCGTAAAAACATTGTATGCCTGGAAAAATCGTATTTCCTTTACGCCAGGTTTTTCAACAAATCTGACTGCAGATTTGATCAGACCAACCAACAGTTATTTTTCTATAACTCCATCTCTTACTTTCAAAATCAATGAGTTCCTGAATGTTTCTTTCTCTTCAACTTCAAGAAACTCAATTCTGTACTGGTATTTTAATGAAGGTTTGTATGATCAGGGACTTTTTGGTTTAAATTATTTCCCATTTAATATGCTGCAGGATTTAGCAGATTCCTTCAGATTTGACAGCAGAGCTCTCCGTGAAGGCTCCGGCTTTAAGCTAAAAAACTTATCAATGTCTGTAAGTCATGAACTGGATGACTGGTCATTTAATATGATCTGGAAATTTGAACCTAGACTTGTTACTAAAAACGGTAAAAAAGCCTATGATTTCAATCCATATATTTCAATTGGAGTTGTATGGACTCCTATGCCAAGTATTAAAACAACTATTGTAGATAATTATGGAACCTGGCAGTTGAATAAAGAGAAATAATAATTAATAATTATAAAAGGTGGAGATTTATTTTTGAGTGAATATACTATTGTAGTTCCAGATAACGATATTCTTACCTGCGTGTGTGGAACAAATGACAGCAACCTGAGATTAATTGAAGATAATCTTGGCATTTCAATTTTCACAAAAGGCAACGAGATTTCTATTGAATCTGATGATAAGGAATTATGTCAGAAATTTCAGTTTATTATTGACCGCATTATTGATGAAATTAACCTTGGTGGGAAAAACAGTGAAGATGTTGTTGTTTCGGTTTTGAACACACAGAAAAAAGTAAATGCAGATGAAATTTCAATACTTGTTCCTGGAAGTGTAAAAAAGATTTATCCCCGAACACAGCATCAGGCAGAATACATTAATCTTTTACAGACAAAAGATATGGTTTTTTGTACGGGAAGTGCAGGTTCCGGTAAAACTTATCTGGCAGTAGCAGAAGCCTTACGGTTAGTCCTTTCTCACAAAAAAAGCAAAATTATTATTACTCGCCCTGTAGTAGAGGCTGGGGAAAGTCTTGGTTTTCTTCCGGGAGATCTGGAACAGAAAATCGATCCATATTTACGACCAATTCGTGATGCAATGGAATCAATAATTACACCTGAAACAGTAAAAAAACTTACAGAAGCCGGAATTATTGAAGTTGCACCATTAGCATATATGCGTGGTAGAACCTTAAATAATGCGGTAATCATTCTTGATGAAGCACAGAACACTACTAATTCCCAGATGAAAATGTTCCTTACTCGTATGGGTGAAAATTCAAAGGTTTTTGTTACGGGAGATCCAACTCAAATTGATTTGCCACGCAAAACCAGTTCTGGATTAATGCATTCAATTAGTATTTTGTATAGAATAGAAGATATAGGTTTTATGGAACTTACTGCAGAAGATGTAGTAAGAAATCGTCTTGTTAAACAAATTGTAAGGGCTTATGAACATGAAGAACAACAATCCTAAAAATGGAGAAAAGAAACCTAACATTATTGCAGAAAGCTTAAAACTGGTTGGAAATTATATTAAGAAAAACTATGCTTTCCTGATTGTATTTTTTTTAGGTTTTCTTGCTGTATCAGTAATTAATTTCTTTAAAATCAGTACCAGCGAAACTGTTGCAAACTTTTCAATTGCAGATTTTGAAATTGGAATGATTGCAGACAGAAATATTATTGCAGATGTTACAATTCCTGCAGATGATGTTAATCCTTATGCGGTAAATGCAGGTGATAAAATTATCCGTAAAGGTTTCCCAATTACCGAAGAGGCTTTTGAACAGCTTAAAAAAATGGCTGCTTCACCTTTGTATATTGATTACCGTTCCTTTGCCAACAGTGAACTTTATCTTCTGATTATTTCTATTTTGTGGTATTTAATGTTTTATTTTATGCCATTTAAGAGAAAAATTAAAATCAAAGAACCAATAGTAGAAGTACTTTTTGTAATAATTGTATATGCTGCAGTCTGTTTTGGTCAAAAACTCAGTTTCCTTGCAAATCCATATTCAATTTGTGCAATTATTCCTGGAGTTCTGTTTTCTATTCTTATTACAATTCTGTACGGACCATTATCTTCTGTATTGATGACTTTTATTGCATCAATGTTTGTTTTGGGTGGAACTTCAATTTCTGAGCAGGCAATAGAATATGTTCCGTTCCTGTATACTCTGGTAACTGGACTTGTTTCTACTGCCATTGTCCGTAAAATTGAAAAACGAACAGAATTAATTTTTGCCGCTTTAATCATTACTATGTTTAATCTTGTTTTCATGGTTTTAATGATTGTTATTTTCAACGAAACTTTCATGGAAGTGGGTAAAGTCTTTATTTTGATTGCGGCTAATGGTTTGCTTTCTGGCATTCTTGCTTTAGGTTTGCTTACTCCACTGGAAATGGTTTTGAATACAGCTTCAGTTTTCCGCCTTATGGACTTAAGCGACTTAAATACTCCATTAATGCGTAAAATGATGATTAATGCCAGCGGAACTTATCAGCATTCTATGATGGTTGCACAGCTTTCTGAAAATGCCTGCCGTGAAATTGGAGCAAATGCTTTACTGGCCCGTGTTGGTGCTTATTACCACGATATTGGTAAAATTGATCAGAGCGAATACTTTGTAGAAAATCAGCAGGGCGAAAATAAACACAATGAATTAAATCCAACTTTATCTGCTTCTGTAATTAAAAGTCATGTAAAGAAAGGTGTAGAAAAAGCACATCAGATGCATCTTCCACAGGTAATTATTGATATTATTTCAGAACATCATGGTAATTCGGTAATTGAATACTTTTATAATCAGGGAGTAGAAAAAGATCCTAGTCTTTCTCCTGAAGATTTTGCTTACAAAGGAAATCCTCCTTCAACAAAAGAAGCGGCTGTTGTAATGCTGGCAGATACAGTTGAAGCTGCATGTAAAGCAATTTACAAAAATGTAGAAAATCCTTCGGTTTCAAGTATCGAAAAAACTGTTGCTACTTTAATCAATAATAAAGTTGATCATAATCAGTTGAATAATTGTGATTTGACTTTCCGAGATTTAACAAAAATCAAAGAAGCCTTTTTACCAATTCTGGCAGGTTACTATCACAGCCGTATTAAATATCCTGGACAGAAAGATGATGATAATAGCGAACAGACAAGTGAAGAAACTTCGGGTACTGCCGCAAAAGATTCATCTAAAGACACTGTAAAGGAACAGATAAAAGATAAAGCTGCAGAAAGTGCAGAAGAAAAAACTGATCCAGAAACAGAAGCTGCTGCTAATAATGAAGCCGAAAATAACAAAGAAAAAAAATCAGCTGATAAATCTAAAAAGAAAAATAAGAAAAACAAAAAGGATGCTGATTCTGATGTAGTTATTACAGAAGAAACTGGAGATAAATAATTATGGCAAACAGAATTTTAATTTCATTGCAGGAAGATCTGGAAGAACCTTCATGGCTCGTAAATGTTGAACCTTTTGTTTCTAAAGCATTAAAGGAATTAAATTATGACGGTCAGGAAATTTCCATTTTGTTCTGTAATGATGCTTATATGCAGGAACTGAATAAAAATTACCGTAACATTGATGCACCAACCGATGTTTTATCTTTTGAAAACGATGAAGAATATGAGGATGAAGAAGGCAAGTGGTTTTGTGCCGGAGATATTGCAATTAGTATTGAAACTCTGCCTGTTAATGCCGAATATTTTAATGAAGATAAAAATTCAGAATTAAAAAGACTTTTAGTTCATGGTTTGCTCCACTTAAATGGAATGGATCACGGGGAAGAGCATATTGAAGCAGGTGTGGCACCACAGTGTGAAATGCTTGTAATTCAGGAAAAAGCTCTGGAAAACTTGAAAGACGAAAAAATTATCTGATTTTGATTTTTACACAGGAATATAAAAAATGGGTCTATTTGGTCATAAAAAGAAAAACGAAACTTCAGAAGCTGAAGCAATACAGGAAGAAATCTTAAAAGAAGAAAAACAGGATATGATTGAAGGAGTTGAAGCTCTTTCTGAAACTTCAGTAAAAGAAGTTATGGTTCCTAGAATTGATGTTGATTTTATTTCTTCTGATACAGAAAAGGCTGAACTGGTAAATAAAATCATTGCCAGCGGTCATTCTCGTTTTCCAGTTTATACAGATTCAATTGATAATGTTGTTGGTGTGCTTTATGTAAAAGATTTACTTAAAGTTTTTGCAGATAATCAGAATGTAGATTTACTTAAAATTATCCGTAAGCCATATTTTGTTCCAGAATCAAAGAGAATTGACTCCTTGCTCAGGGAATTTAAAAGACATCACCTTCATATTGCTATGGCAATTGATGAATATGGCGGAATTTCTGGTATTGTAACAATGGAAGATATTATCGAAGAAATCGTTGGTGAAATTCAGGATGAATTCGATAAAGAAAGAGAAGAAATTATTAATGTAAATGAAAATATCTGGCTTTGTGATGCTCGTGTAGACTTGGACGACTTAAACGAAAAACTAGAAGCCAAATTCCCTAATGAAGATTTTGACTCTCTTGGTGGATTTGTTTTTGACCTGTTCGGAAAAGTTCCTGTTAAATACGAAAAGGCAAGCTGGAAAAACTATGACTTTATTGTTCAGGATATGGAAGGTCATAGAATTAATTTAATTAAATTAATAAAAAACAGTGAGAACGACGAAAGTGATGAAGAATAAGGCATTTTCCAGAAAATTTGTTTTTTCAATGACTCTTACAGTGGCAGTTTTGATTTCTGCTGTTTCGCCTGTGTTTGCAAAAACTAAACAGAAGGCGGCTACTTTTCAGCAGGGATTTGAATATGAACAGAATGAAGAATTTTATTCCGCTTCTCAGTGCTATCTGGAAGTTGTAGAAAAAAATCCTGCTGATGTTAAAGTCTGGTATCATCTGGCTTTGTGTTCTTATAAACTTGGAGAATTTGATCTTGCTCTTCAATATGTAGAAAATTCAGAAAAATATGACCGCGATAACCGGGATATTCAGAATCTTAAAGGAATGATTTTCATTTCTACAGGTAAGACAAAAGAAGCTTCAAAGCTTTTCTATGAAATTTTAAAAAAATATCCAAATGATATTGATGCACATTTTGGCCTTGCAGAACTGGAATTACTGGAAGGAAGATTTTCCGGTGCAGAAATTCAGTATACTGAAGCCTTAAAACGACAGAGTACAAACAGAAAAGCTTTGCTTTCTATGGCTCTGGTTTGTGCAGAAAACGGAAAGTTTGAACAGGCAGAAAAATATCTTAATGCTTCTTTGCAGTATTATTCTGGTCAGGCAGAAGTTCATTATTTATCTGCTGTAATTTATTCAATTAAAGGCGATTTTAAAATGGCCGAAAGACAGGCCAGAATTGCTGTAGAGATTAATGGAAATTACGAAAAGGCATATGAACTGTTATCTGCTGTTTTATATCAGCAGGGAAGATATGCAGAAGTAATAGATATTTCAGACTTCCTTATCAGTCGTAACAGAAATAATTCTAATGCATGGTATTTAAAGGGAATAGCTTTAGACAGAACTGGTAACTTCAAAGAAGCAATTAATGTCTGGACAACAGGCTTAAGCATTAATCCTCAGGATGAATTGATGCGTTTTAATCTTGAAATGGAAGTTAGAGATAATCTTTCACTGGAAGATAGACGTCGCAGTAACTGGGCAAAATATCATGTGGATAATGCAAAACAGTATGCTCAGAAATATGACGGAGCAGGGGCTGTTTACGAATATCAGCGTGCACTTTTACTTGATCCAATGAACTATGATGCAAGAATTGCTTATGCAGAAATCCTTGAATTAAATGGTATGCATGAACTTTATCTTGATCAGTTAAAGTTTATTAAAGAACATAATTTCGACAATATTTCTAAAAATCAGAAAACAGAACTTTCCGACAAAATTGAAGCCTTTGATGATCTTCTTTCTGACACTTTAGGTAATAAATGGTCGGTAGAGCCCTTCTATCTTGATAAAACCCGCTGGAATATTGCAGTTTTTTATGAAGAAAATGGTTCATCTTTTATTCATGCAGATACAAATCGACTTGTTGCCCGTGCCGCTTCGGATATTTTCTCTGGTGTAGCAATTACTTCTGTTAAAACTCAGGTAACTCCAGTAAGTGGTTATGGTGAAGCATTTAAAAATGCCCGTGCCGGAAAATTCGATTATTTTGTAATTCTTTCTTTAAGTGAAGGTCAGAATGATTTAACTTTATCCAGTGCAATGTATTCTGGACGAACAGGTTTGCAGATTACCGATGATACTTTCTACAGTACTGGAAATAATCGCTTTGCTACAGTTTTACGACGTTTCCGAAATTCCGTTCTTGAAAAACTTTCCGTAAAAGGAAAAATTATTGACCGTAATGGAAAGACAGTTTTACTGGATTTAGGAAAATCTGAAAATATCGTTCCTGATACTCAGTTCAAAATTGTAAAGAAAGGTGAAGTTCGTACTGCTGATAACGGAATTGGACTCTATTACAGAGATAATGATGTTGTAGGAACAGTTACTGTAACAAAAGCAGGTGAGGAAATTTCTGAAGCAAATATTGATGAATATGGTTTCTACGACAAAGTAAATATTGATGATGAAGTAGTGCTTGTTTATCTTCCACCAAGAACAAATTCGGGTAGTAATGCAATTGATAATGTTCCTGCTGCCGATGAAAATGGTAATGCGGTAATCAGAACTGAAGTTAAAGGCGATGAGCTGGTTGAAGAAATCAGAAGAGCTGTAGAAAGACCTTCGATTCTTGATTTGCTGAGAGATATTTATTAATTAAAAGAAAAAACAACTGATTAGTTAATCATAATTTTGTCCAGGCTGGCATTAATCCACTTTGTTGTAAGAAGTGGATATGTCTGCTGCAACTGAACAAAATATTTTACGGCTTCTTCGTAATTTCCAGTAAAGTATTCTGCTTCTCCAATGTAGAAAATTGCACGGCTGATAATTGCCTGTGAAATATTTCTTGTTCCTGTAAGTTTATTCAACTGCAAAATTGCTTCTTCGTATTTTTCCTGAACAAAAGTATTTTTAAGAATATCAAACAAAAGATAATCATCACCACTGTCTGGAGAAATCAAATCTTCCTCAAAGAAATATGGAGTAACTTTTTCTGAGCGTTTTGTGGTTTTTGCATCGGCAATTAAAGCGGCTGCAACATCAAGACTTTCTTTTGAAACCTGAGGTTCCTGATTTAATCCTTCAATGTAATCAAGATAAGGAAGGGGAGTTTCACGCATAGTTCCAGATTCATAAAGCTTATCATTTTTAGAAATATTTACTGGAGTTTCCTGGTAATTTTCCTGCAAAAGATGAACGCCATTTACGGTAGAATTCATGGAAACAAGAACAAAATCATAAGGTTTATCTGTAACTGCAATTACCGCATAAAAATAATCATTATAATCGTAAACAGAATCAATATAGCCGGTAGCATCAGGATTTAACTGTGCAATATAATTCATACGGTTGATTTGTGTATATGTAGTTACAGGTTTTGTGCTTCGGTAAAGACGGAGACTTGTAATTGGTTCTGAATTTTTTGGAAGAGTCCAGGTAATTTCAATATGAACGCCTTTTCCCACCTTTGCCTGAATATCCTGAACAATAGGCTTTTGAGGTTTTGAAATCTGTGCAAAGAGTGAAGCTGATAATAATGTTGAAACAATAACTGTCGAAATTATTCTGGTAATTCTGTTCATAGAATAATAATATTTTACAGATTTTTAATTGTCAATGTAATCCACTTTCTTTCATATAATTGTAAATTGTTCCATTTATTGTTATCTTTATTATATGTTAGAAGAAATTAAGTTACCTATTGAACAATTAAGAGAAGAAATTATGAATGTCTGGGGGCGTCTTTGACTCTGCTTCCATAGACAAGTCTATTGCAGAAAAAGAAAAGCTTACAGAAGCAGATGGTTTCTGGGATGATCATGAAGCTGCAGAAAAGGTGATGAGTCAGATCAGAAAGCTTAAAAGTCGTGTTGAACCATGGCGTAAGCTTTTAAGTGAAATGGATGATCTGGACGCCATGTATGAACTGGCAGAAGAATCTGGTGAACAAAGCGAAGAAGCAGAAGTTCAGCAGATGTATGATGCAGCTAAAGCTTCTTTTGAAAAACTTAATATTCTTAATCTTTTGTCTGGTGAAGTTGACCAGAATGATGCTTACCTTACAGTACATGCTGGAGCCGGCGGAACAGAAGCCTGTGACTGGGTTTATATGCTGAGCCGAATGTATTTGCGCTGGGCAGAACGTCATGGTTACAAAACAGAAATCATGGATGAGCTGGAAGCAGAAGGTGGTCTTAAATCTATTACAATTCAAGTTTCCGGTGATTTTGTTTATGGTTATTTGAAGGGAGAAGGTGGTATTCACCGTTTAGTGCGTATTTCTCCTTTTGATGCTAACGCCCGCCGTCATACTTCCTTTGCATCGGTTTATGTTTATCCTGTGCTGGATGATACAATTGAAGTTGATATCAGACCGGAAGATTTGCGTGTAGATACTTACCGTGCTGGTGGTAAAGGTGGTCAGCATGTAAATAAAACTGACTCTGCCGTTCGTTTTACCCATCTCCCTACAGGAATTGTTGTTGCCTGTCAGACAGAACGTTCGCAGATTATGAACCGTCAGTCTTGTATGAATATGCTTAAGGCCCGTTTGTACGAATATTATAGAGAACAGAAAGAAAAAGAAAACTCAAAGTTTGCTGCCGAAAAGAAAGATATTTCTTTTGGAAGTCAGATTCGTTCTTATGTTTTCTGTCCTTATACAATGGTAAAAGATCATCGTACAAAATATTCAGTTGGAAACATTCAGGGAGTAATGGACGGAGATCTGGATGATTTTATGAATTCCTGGCTTGTGGCTAAATGGAAAGGTCTTCCAATGGATGGCGCCTCTGATGACGATGATGAGGTTTAAGCGGTTAATCTTTATATTTTTAATTCTCCTCACAACAAAAGCTTTTAGTCAGTCTCAGTCAAAATGGATTATGGCTGCAGAAAAACTGGAATATGAAGCTGTTTCATCAAGGAATTCTAAAGTTATTCAGGGGGTGGCAGAAATGTTTCCTGACCGCATCCTTGAAAAAATGACTATGACTCTGTACAGAAATCTGGATAATGCAGAAGAATTAGACAGAAAACTTTATGATTTAAAAAAAGACAGAGCCTCTCTGGTATTGCAGTTATCAAGTGAATTAAAAAGACGAGATTCTCTTGTTCTTAATAATTATTCGCAAAAAGAACTTCAGAAAAAAATCAAAGAACAGGAAGAACGAATAAAAGACATAAAAGCAAAGCTTCAGGAAAATCGTGATAAAACTGCAGAAGCAATAGAAAATGCCGGAATTGTTCAAAATACAGCAGTTGAATCAGAGAAACAACAGGGGAACTCTGAGTTAGATAAATTTTCATATCTTTTTAAAAATATTTTTGTAAATGATAAAAATGAACCTAAGACAGAAAAAATTTCTCTGTATAAAAATGATATTACGGCCAGATATGAATCAAAACTGAAGGGAGAAGAAAAGGATTATACAAGCAAAGCTTTTGAATCAGAAATGGTTTCAAACAATATAAATGCTTTAATGACAGGAAAACTTAGTGTTATTGAGGATTATTATTTTTTGACTGTAGATATTTATGTTTATCCTGGCTGTAGAAAAATTGCTGCTGCTTCTGAAATTGGAACTTTAGATGAAGCAGATTTTATAGCTTCCAGTATAGCAAGACAATTAACTCCAGGTTTAACAAATGCTTTGCCTGTAGAAATAAATTTTAATGCTTCTTTTGGCGAACAGGAAGAAGGTTTTATTCCACCGGTTGTAAAAACTTATATTGACAGTGTTGTTTATGCAAAACTTCCGGAAAATATTGTTTTACAGTCTGGAGTTCACACACTTCAGTTTGAAGCAGAAGGTTTTAAATCCTGTGGAACCAGTTATTATTTTGCAGGAAACAGAACTTATAACATTGAGTTGAATTTTGAACGGACAGAAGATATTTCCTTTACGGTAGATTTATTAAAGCCAGTTGATGGAAACGGAGAATTGTATGTAAACGGAAATGCCTTAAGCAAAGACAAGTATGGACGTTCAGTTGTAATTGTAGATGGCTCTGTAGTTTTAGGACAATATACTGATGTAGAAAAGGGAAGTGCTTTCTTTTATTTGCCGGAAAACAAAATTGAAAATAACGGCAATTATGCACTTAAGCTGAATCCTGTGGATAGAGATGCATATATCGAAAAACACAGAAGAAGAATGTATACCTCTTACAGTGTGCTGGTAACTTCGTTAATTCCGTATTTTTACTGTAAAGGTCAGGCTGATAATTATACTAATGCGTATAATCTGGAATATTTACCGGAACAGCAGATTAATAAAGCTAATGCATGGATTTTAAGTTCAAATATTACGGCAGGAATTTCAATTTCTGCGGGAGTCTGGTTTGCTTACGAGCTGGTCAGATATTTAATTGCGGCAAATAGTGTTTTACCTGTACAGGCAAAGGAATATAATAAAACTGATTATGAAGAAATAACGGAAGGTGAAGAATGAAGCAGTCATTTGGTGAAAGATTAAAGAGTTTATTTTCTAAGAAAACAACTATTAATGAAGATTTTTATGATGATTTAACAGATTTGCTGGTAGAAGGTGATATCGGTGCAAAAACTGCTTATGAAATTGTTGATGAACTTCAGAGCATCTGTTCAAAAGAAAAAATAACAGAAGAAAAAGAAATTATTAACGAATTAAAAAAATTATTACTGGCAGAAGTAAAATCTGTAAAGCTGGAGCCTGCAGCAGATAAACAGAATGTCTGGATGGTGCTGGGTGTAAATGGTGTTGGAAAAACAACTTCCGTAGCAAAGCTTGCAAAATTGTTTAAGGATAAAGGTTTGGAAAATCTTGTACTGGCCAGTGCAGATACTTTCCGTGCGGCTGCTATTGAACAGCTTGATACACATGGACAGAAAATTGGTGTTCGTGTTGTAAGTCATCAGCACGGTTCAGATCCTTCTGCGGTTGTTTATGATGCGGCAGATGCAGTAAAAGCAAAAGGACCAGGACTTGTAATTGCCGATACAGCAGGTCGTCTTCACAATAAAGAAAATCTTGTCCGTGAATTACAGAAAATTGACCGTACCTGTACGCTTAAAGCCGATGAAGGCTGTTACAAAAGAATTATTGTAATTGATGCTACAACTGGTCAGAATGCTTTGCGCCAGGCAGAAGTTTTTAATGATGCTGTAAAAGTAGATGCCTTGATTATGACAAAATATGATTCTACTGCAAAAGGTGGAGTTGCTGTTTCTATTGGTCGTGAACTGGGTATTCCTGTTGCCTTTATTTGTACTGGTGAAAAATATGAAAACATTGATTACTTTGATCCAGAAAAATATATTGATGAATTTTTAGGTCTTTAATCAGATTAAGATTTCCAGGATTTCAAAAATTGAAGAAAAATTTTTTTGCCGGTCTGTTTTTGCTGGCAGTTCTGATTATTTCTGGTTGTTCTCAAAAAAAAGAAGTACAAACTGTGCGAAATATTAAAGCACAGGAGTTTGCTTTTGACATTTTGTATTACGATTTAACTGGAAATGTTCTGAATAAAAAAAATAAATCTTTTGCACAGAATATTAAACTATCTCCTGAAATTAAAAAAATTCTTCTTCAGAAAGTTGTAGTAAATAAAGCAGGTTATACATCTGTTTTGTATCTTACCGAATATTTGTATCCGGAATGCAGTGGTTTTATAGACAGTTATGGTTTTTATGTTCCGGAAGCAGATAACGGACGGTGGGTAGATAAAACAGTCTTTCAGGTGCAGGAAAATCTGGTGGGAAGCCAGATTACAGAATTACTGGAGCTGAATCCGGTTGTTCAGGAAATGCTTCAGGAAGAGGAAGCCATAAAAGAAGGAAAGGAAGTAGAAACAGAAGTTTCAGTAGAAAAAATCCTTCTTGATTCTAATAACCGTCTCAAGGTTATGCTTTTTGAAAAAGAAATTTTTATTCCTCAGATAAAAAAAGACCGCCGTGTGTTTATTCATACAGACTTAAAAACGAATAAAGTTACCCGATTCTTTTATAACGAAAGTTTTGAATTGTATAAAAAAGAAGTCTGGAAAATCCCAAATGCTGATGAAGCTAAAATGCTTTTTTCAGAAGAATATATTTACGGAAATGATAACAGTATCAGAGAAAAAATTATTACTGAAGATAATACGGTTGTTCACACCTGGTATACAAATGAGAATCTGGTTGAAAAAACTATCGTAGAGCAGAAGAAAACAATCACAATTAATAGCGATAAAAGCAATAAAGACGAATCTATTGAAAAAAGCTGGTTCTGGCAGAAATCAGAAACAAAATGGACTTATAATTCGGAAGGTAAAATCACTTCAGAAATTCTTACTGAATATGAGGAACCGGAAACAGAAACCAATAAAACTAAAACTGCTTTTGTAAAAAAACAATTATTTATTTATAATAATATGGAACAGGAATTACCTCCTGATTACGAATATTACGAAAATGATGTGTTAAAAAATCAGATTGTTTATTCGGCAAAAGGAAATTATATAAGTAAAGTCTTCTTTGACGGAGATTTTGCTGTTACTACATATTATGAAAACAATAAAAAAATCAAAGATGTATACAGCGTTGGCGGAATTGTAAGAAGGGTAAAGACTTATGAGTAAACGCCGTAATATGTTTTCGCAATTAAAATGGATTAATGATGTCTCTAAACGTTTTGCTGCAGTAGATACTAAAGGCCGTTCTGCAGTTACAAATCTTCTGGCAACTTTAGGAATCTGTTTTGGTGTTATGACCCTGATTGTAGTAATGAGTATTATGAACGGTTTTCAGATGAGCTTTATTGATGCCATTATGGAAATTTCTTCATATCATGTACGGGGAACCGATGTTCCTGCTGAAAAAGAAGAGCAGTTTGTTGCACTTTGTAATGAGAATAAAAATGTACTTTCCGTAACAAGTTTTTACGAAGCTCAGTCCCTTATGACTGGTGATACCGGAAAAGAAAATGCGGCAATGATTCGTGCTATTGATCCGGAAGTTTATAATAATGATGCAGGTTTTAGAAGTCAGATTGAAATGATTGAAGGAAGCTTTGATTTATCTGGCGAAGATTCTGTCATTATCGGTTCGGGCCTTGCAAGAAAGCTTCGGGTTTATGAAGGCGATACTGTAAATCTTCTGGTTTTAAGTGGTGGCGGAGATGTAGACCTTTTTTCCAGCGACAGATATTTTACTGTAAGGGGAGTATTTACCTCTGGTTATTCAGAAATTAACAGCAGTTATTGTTTTATAAGTCTCAAAAGCGGAGAAAAATATTTTGGTGAAGCTGCAAAGAAAATCTATGGAATTAAACTAAAAAATTCTAATGATGATTTACATACAATTTCACAGTTAGAAAAAAAGATGGCTGAAATAAAACTTCAATCCTGGAGAGATTATAATAAGACATTCTTTGGGGCTCTCCGAATTGAAAAAAACATGCTGCTTTTACTTGTAGCCCTGATTTTTGTTGTAGTTGGAATTAATATTTACAACGGAATGAGAAGACTTGTTTTTGAACGCCGCAGTGAAATTGCAATTCTTTCTGCTTTGGGAGCAACTAATTCAGAAATTCAATCAATTTTTATAATGCGTGGTTTTAATACCGGTGCGAAAGGCGCCTTTGGTGGTCTACTTTTAGGTTTAATGATTTCTGTAAATACAAAAACTGTTTTCAAAATCGCTTCCAGTGTTTTGTATTGTTTTCAGTATTTCTTTACAGCAATTGTTTCGCCACAGACTTTAGGTTATGTAACCGAAAATTCAACTTATGCAATTTATGCAAATATACCTGCCAGACTTTTCTTTGGAGAAATTGTAATGATTGTGCTGTTTGGAATTGCGGCACCTTTGTTTGCATCCTGGGCAGCCAGTAAAAATGTATTGAAGATGACCGTAGCGGAGGTACTTCACCATGAGTAATATAATCCAGATTTCAGGACTTGAAAAAACTTATGTCACCGACAGTGAAAAACTCACAATTCTGAAGGATGTTGATTTAACTGTAGAAGAAGGAACAAAACTGGTAATTGTAGGTGAATCGGGAAGTGGAAAAAGTACTTTACTGAATGTACTGGGGGGAATTGATACAATTACCGCAGGTACTGTTATGGCAGGAAAGTGGAATGTTGGTAAACTTAATGAAGATGAAATTGCCGAATATCGCTCCAGTTTCCTTGGTTTAATTTTTCAGTTTCATTATCTTCTTAAGGATTTTACTGCTCTGGAAAATGCTTATATGCCTGCTTATATTGCAGGAACTCCAAAAAAACAGGCAATTGAAAGAGCAGAACAGTTGCTGCAGGATGTTGGTGTTTATGAAAGAAGAAATCATCTTCCATCACAGCTTTCTGGTGGCGAAAGACAAAGAGTTGCAGTAGCCCGTTCTTTAATTAATAATCCATCTCTTATTCTGGCTGATGAACCAACTGGTAATCTTGATCCTGCTAATGCTGTTATGATTGGCGATAAGCTTTTTGAAATGGTAGAAAAATATAATAAGACTCTTGTTCTGGTAACTCACGACTTAAAACTGGCCGAAAAAGGCGGAGTTTGTTATAGAATTCAAAACGAAAAACTGGTTCTTACAGATCCAAAGGCAGGAATGTAGATTGACAATCAAAGCATCTTTATTATTTGCAAAAAGTCTTCTCTTTCCAAAATCAGATAAGCGTTCTTCCGCAAGAAGAAGTTTATTTGGTGCCTTATTGTGTATTGGATTAAGTATTGTGCCCTTAATTGTGGTTACCTCTATTACCAACGGAATGATTGAAGGTATGACAGAAAGAATTATCGGGCTTTCTTCCAGTCATCTTCAAGCCTATGTTGCTCCAAATATTGCAAGTGTAAGAACTGCTGATAATTTTAGAAATTACGCAAAAAAATATACCGAAGTTGACGGAGTTTTGAATGCATATCCGGAAATAAACCTTACTGGGCTTGCAGGGGGGAAAACCGTGCGAACAGGTGCTTCAATCCGTGCAATGGACAGTCATATTTTTCAGGAAAATAAATCTTTTCAGAAATTATTTACTGTCTGTGAAGGTGATCTGGAAAATTTTGTTGTAAAAGAAGATTCAAACAATAAAGAAAAAAATGCAGTTATTGGTCAGAAAATGGCCGAAACTCTTAATCTTCATGCAGGAGACACTTTCCGAATCATTACTACAAAATCTACCAATGGAAAGCTTTCTCCAAAATTGACCTCCTTTAAGGTAGCGGCAATAGTTACTTCTGGTTATCAGGAACTGGATCAGCTGTGGGTTTTTGTTCCACTGGAAAGTGCTTATTCCTTCCTTTCTCTGTCTAATGCTACATATACGATTATGCTTGAAACACCAGATGCATTTTCTTCCGATTTAGTTAGAATTCAACAGGAAGTAAAAGAAAAAGCAGGACGATATGCAAATATTTACCGATGGGATCAGATTCACACTGCAGAGTTCGAAAACTTTTCTTCCACAAAGGTAATGCTGAGTTTTGTAATGATGCTTATTGTACTTGTAGCTTCAGTAAATGTTTCTTCTGCTATTGTTATGCTGGTAATGGAACGCAAAAAAGAAATTGCAATTTTGAAGAGCATTGGAGCAAAGCCTGCCGGAATAACTCTGGCTTTTCTTATAACAGGAATGGCTTGTGGATGCGGTGGAGTTTTAATTGGACTTCCGTTTGGACTTTTATGTTCGGTAAATGCAAATCAGATTGTTTCTTTTGTTGAAAAACTGGTGAATGGCTGTGCAAAAATATTTTATATTCTAAAAGGTACACCAATCACAGATATTTCTCATATTAATCTTATGGATCCTGCTTATTACCTGCAGGAAATTCCCGTAAATCTTCCTTTTATGCAGATTTTCCTCATAGCAGGCGGCACAATTTTACTGTCACTGATTGTATCCATTATTCCTTCAATTAAAGCGGGCAAAGAAAAACCTTTAGAGATTTTAAGAAAAGCATAGTGGAAATTTCACTTTTCTGCCGATAATTAAAGAAGCGAAATACTTTCTTTTAGAGGTTATCATGAAGACTTTATCTCCAAGGGCAAAAGAAATTATCGGAATTTTGGCCCAGGACGAAGCACGACAGCTTGGCAGCAGACAGTTATTACCAGAACATGTAATTCTTTCACTGCTTAAAAATCAAGACGGACTTGGTTATGAGCTTTTCAGTAAATTAATGCTGGAACCTAATGAACTACTTTTATTCATTGAAAAATTCTTTGATAATGAGCCCAAAATTCCTACTCTTGATAAAATTCCTCCAAGCCATCGTTATCAGCAGCTGCTGGACATTGCCGATATAGAAGCATCTGCTTTACATAACGATTACATTGGTACAGAACATTTGTTACTGGCCGCTGTTCGTGAAGAAGGAAGTCTCGTTTATCGTTTTTTTGCTGCAGCAGATTATACAATTATGGATGTTCGTTTTACTGTAATGGAGCTGCAGGATCAGTCTGTTTCTTCTATCAGACAGAGTAGAGCAGAAAGTCTTGTGGATACAGTTTTCAGAAGTCTTTTAAATGATGAAACCGGAAGTGCTTTATTCAGTGCTTTTGATGATAAAAAACAGAAAAATATTCAGGATAAATCACAGCCTCAGAAAAAAGAATCATTCCTAAAAGAATACAGCAGAGATTTAACTGCTCTTGCCAGAGAAAATAAATGTGATCCGGTTGTGGGACGCGAAAAAGAAATCCACCGTGTAATTCAGATACTTTCCAGAAGAACAAAAAATAATCCGGTGCTTACAGGAGAACCTGGCGTTGGAAAAACTGCCATTGTGGAAGGTTTGGCACAGAGAATTGCCAGTGGAAATGTTCCTGTTGGATTAATGAAGAAAAAAGTTCTCTCACTTGATCTGGCAGCTCTGGTTGCAGGTACAAAATATCGCGGTGAGTTCGAAGAGCGTATGAAAAAAATGCTTAAAGAACTTCAGGAAGATCCAAGTATTATTCTTTTTATTGATGAACTTCACACAATTATTGGTGCTGGTGGTAACGAAGGAACAATGGATGCTTCAAATATTATGAAGCCGGCGCTTTCTCGTGGTGAAATTCAGATTATTGGTGCTACAACCACAAAGGAATATACAAAACATATTGAAAAAGATATGGCTCTGGAACGTCGTTTTCAGGTAGTAAAGGTTGAAGAACCGGATATTGATCAGACAGAGAAAATTCTTTATGGAATTAAAGAAAAGTATGAAAAATATCATCATGTAATTTATGGTGATGATGTAATTCCTTCAATTGTAAAACTTTCAAAACGATATTTGCCTGAAAAAGTATTACCAGATAAGGCAATTGATATTCTTGATGAAGCTGGTGCCGCAAAGAAAATTTCTGAAGAAGAAAGACCTTCTGAGCTTTCTGAACTTGAACAGCAGAAAATTATTCTTGAAAAAGAAAAAGAACAGCTTATTGAAAATCAGGATTATGAAAATGCTGCGGTTGTTAGAGATAAAGTTATTGATTTAAAACGAAAACTTAATCTTTATACAGATTTGTGGGAAAAAAATTGCGGAAGTTCAGCAAAACTGATTACAGGTGCAGATATTGAAGCAATAATTTCTGAAATGACAGGTATTCCTGTTGAACAGCTTAGTTCATCAGAGACAGACAGAATTATTCACATGGAAGATGAACTTCATAACACAGTAATTGGTCAGCAGGAAGCCGTTTCTGTAATTTCCGGTGCAATCCGCCGTAATAGAGCAGGAATTTCTTCTCCAAATCATCCGGTTGGTTCATTTATTTTCCTGGGACCTACAGGAGTGGGTAAAACACAGCTGGCAAAAGCACTTGCAAAATATCTTTTTGGAACAGAAGCAGCACTTATTCGTGTTGATATGTCTGATTATATGGAAAAGCATACTGCCAGTCGTCTTGTGGGAGCTCCTCCGGGATATGTTGGTTACGAAGAAGGTGGTATTCTTACAGAAAAGGTACGCCGCCATCCATATTCAGTAGTTTTACTGGACGAAATTGAAAAAGCACATCCAGATATTTTTAATCTGCTTTTACAGATGCTGGAAGAAGGTGAACTTAGCGATAATCTTGGTCACACAGTTAATTTTAGAAATTGTGTTGTGATTATGACTTCAAATGCCGGTGCCCGTCAGATTACCAGCGAAAGCCGTATTGGTTTTGGAAGTGCTTCTGGTGTTATGCCATACAGTGAAATTAAGGCAGGTGCTATGAATGAACTTAAAAAGCTTCTTAGCCCTGAACTTTTGAATCGTATTGATGATGTACTGGTTTTCAATGCCTTAAGTAAAGAAGAAGTTGCGCAGATTCTTGAAATTCAACTTAAAGAACTTTCTGACAGAGTTGCAGAAAAGAAACTTTCTATTGTTCTTGAACCTGCCGCAAAAGATTATCTGATTGAAAATGGATATAACCCTGCAATGGGTGCACGTCCAATGAAGAGATTAATTCGTAAGGAAATTGAAGATCCACTTTCAATGGAAATTCTTTCTAATCATGACAAGGAATTAAATCTTGTACAGATTTCATTAAAAGAAAATGAAAAAGGTTTAACCGTAAAGCTTGTAAAAGAAGAAAAGGTTCCAGTTTCGGAAGTTGAAAAAGTTCTGATAAAGTAAGAATTTCATAAAGGAATAAAATGAAAAAAATTACTCTTGTTTTAACATTACTTTCTGTATTTTTTTGCTACGGGCAGGAAGCCGTCAAACTTGGAATTTTAACTGGACCTAGTTGTGTGCCTGCTGCTTACGTTTTAGAAAATTACAAAGTAAAAGATGATGTTCCAGTGTCCTATGAAAAATATTCAGACCCACAGGCGCTGGTTGCAAAAATTCTGACAGGAGAAATAAATATTGGCTTTTTACCTGTAAATGTAGCGGCTAAAGTTTATAACTCAACAGAAGGGAAAATACAGCTTCTGGCAGTAGTAGGAAGAGGAAATTTAAAAGTTATTACGGTTGATAATACAGTAAATAAATTTACAGATTTAAAGGGAAGATCCATTGCTATTGCCGGTCAGGGAGCAACCCCAGAATATGTAATGAGATATTTACTTAAAGAATATGGTTATGCGGACAGTAAAAAAGGTGTAAATCTTGATTTTTCAATTCCAACAAATCATATTCCTGCTCAGTTACTTTCCGGAAAAATTACTACTGCAGTTGTGCCTGAACCTTTTGCTACAATTGCAAAAATGAAATCGGAAAAGGTAAGAACTCCTATAGATTTACAGGACGAATATTTATATTTCAGTGGTGCTTCCGATATTTATCCGCTTACAGTACTGGTTGTTTCAGAAAAATATGCTTCACAAAATAAAGAACTTATAAATGATTTTCAGAATGCCTATGCGGATGCTGTAGACTGGACAATCAATCATCCTGGTAAAGCTGGAATTTTATGTGAAAAATATAATTTTGGTCTTGCTTCTGAAGTTATTGCAAAAGCAATTCCTGTTTCGAATTATTGTTATGTTTCTGCGGCAGATAGTAAAAAATCTGTTGAAGACCTTCTTCAGCTTTTTTATAAAAGTAATTCCACTTCAATTGGTGGAAAATTACCGGACGATAACTTTTATTACAAATAATGAACAAAAAAAGAATTGCTTTCTGGCTTTTATCAGTAGTTTTAATTTTTTCAATCTGGGCTTTTGTGGCTTATGTTATGAAAACTCCTTTTATTCTGCCAGATCCTTTAACTGTTATTAAAATTACAGGAAATTTATTAGTTTCTAAATCTTTCTGGATAAATTTTATCATTTCGTTTTTAAGAATATTTTGTGGTTTTTTTATTTCAGCAATTTTAGGAATTCTCACTGGATTTGTTTGCGGCTGTTATAAATCCTTGGAATATTTTTTTGAAATTCCACTTACCGTATTACGCACAATTCCTGTAATAGCTTTTATTCTTTTTGTCGTTTACTGGTTTAATTCTACTGTAGTGCAAGTTTTTGTATGCGTAATGATGAGTTTTCCAATAATGACGTCTGCAGTAATTTCGGGTTTTGACTCAGTAGATTCTAAATTGCTTGAAATGGCTGATAATTTTAAGTTTAATAAAAAACAGACTTTCCGTTATGTAAAATTACCTGCTGTTGTACCTTTTATAAAAAACGGGATGATTCAGACTTTTGGACTTTGCTGGAAAGTTACTATTGCCGGTGAAGTTTTATGTCTTCCTAAAAAAGGATTAGGAGCAGCTTTGCAGTTTAATCAGATTCATCTGGAAACTGGAACTGTAATGGCTATTACATTATTACTTGTAGTATTTTGTTTTACTTTTGAAAAACTCTTTGCCTTTTGTGTTAAAAAATTATGGAGAGAAGGCAAATGAAAATCACAAATCTTACAATCAAAATAAAAGAACGAATTTTATTTGAACAGTTAAATCTGGAATTAAAGGGGATTACGGGAATATTTGCACCTACGGGGAGTGGAAAAACAACCCTGCTGAATTATATTGCCGGTAATCTTAAGAATAAAACGGAATTTGAAATTTCGGGAACAAAGGATTTTGATGAAAATATAAACATTTCTTACGGATATCAGGATTTCAGACTTTTAGAAAATCTTTCTGTAGAAAAAAATATTCTTCTGCCTTTGGAAAATCTTTCTGATTATGAAGAAAAGAAAAATAATGCTCTGGAAATAGCAGAAAAACTTAAACTTACAGATTTATTGTCAGAGAAGTGTAAGGATTTAAGCGGGGGAGAAAAGCAGCGAGTTTCTCTTGTGCGGGCGTTTGCTTTTCCGGGTGATTTACTTTTGCTGGATGAGCCTTTCAGTAATCAGGATGAAGAAAAGTGTAATTTAATTATTGAGCAGATTAAAATTATGGCGGAAAAGGTTCCCGTCCTTGTTGTTTCTCATAACAGGGAATTTCTTGATTTACTTACAGATAAACTTTTATATATATAAAAATCCGCTTTGTAATTGTTTTATCAATACTATATAATGAAATAAATTTATAGGAGTTATAAATGTCTAAACAAATTAAACAAGTAATTTTTTGGGTAGGTGCACTTATAATTGGTGCTATCCTCGGTTCACTTCATGTTGCTGTAATCGACAGTATCTGTAATTTCGTTGCTACAATCTTTACAAGACTCTTCAAATTTACTGCGGTTCCTGCTATTGCTGTTTCTGTTCTTACAACACTTGCTATGCTTGGTGGAAATAAAGAAACAGGAAAAATCTTTAGAAGAACATTAATGTATACTCTTCTTACAACTCTTGCTGCTTCAACAATTGCCGCAATTCTTTTCTTCGTTATTAAACCTGAAGTTCTTTCATCTTCTGTTTATGAAGGAGTTGCTGCTGATAAATTAGCAAGCATGAATTCTTCTTCATTCCTCAGCTATTTTGTTCAGGCTATTCCTGACAACATTCTTTATCCATTTGTATCTGGAAATGTTCTTTCAATTTTGATTGTTTCTTTTGCTTTTGGTTTTGCAATTTCAAGAATGAAAGAATCAGAAAAGAAAACTGCTATTTTGAATGTAATCAATGGTTTCCAGGAAATGGTTTTCATGGTAATCGGATGGATTATTGCTATTCTTCCAATCGGTATTATTGCATTTACTGCTCAGCTGGTTTCTGACCTTTCTGCTGGTATTGTTGCAGATTCAATTGGTAGATATGTTGCAGTTGTATTAAGCGGAAACTTGATTCAGTTCTTTATTGTACTTTCAATCTTCCTCTTGATTCGTGGAATTAATCCTTTGAAACACTTCAAAAATATGATTCCTGCAATCTTAACTGCTTTGTTTACAAAATCATCTGCAGCAACACTTCCTGTAACAATGGACTGTGTTGAAAATCGTGTAAAATGTGATAAAAAATTCTCACGCTTTATTCTTCCAATGTGTACAACAATCAACATGAACGGTTGTGCTGCATTCATTCTTGTTACATCACTTTTTGTAATGAAGAACGGTGGAGTTGAATTAAATCTTATTACTGTAATTGCATGGATTTTGATTTCTGTTATCAGTGCTGTAGGAAACGC
>JAKSTK010000069.1 GCA_024402615.1 Treponema sp. | reverse complement strand
CAGTCCGGCGCTCTACCAACTGAGCTACTGCGGCGTTGATGTATATTAATATATCAAAAACAAAAAAAAGGGTCAATAGCAAAAATCCTTTTTTTTAAATATTTTTAAAATTCTTGAGCATTTATAAATATAGTTTATAATTACTATATGGACGTTATTTTAGTAAGCGACAACACAACTTTTCTTAATGACTTAATTTCAAAAACAAATATAACTTCTGGTGAAGTAATTAAATCTGATTTCAATTTTGCAGACATAATTTCCAATAAACTCAACATAGATACAATTGGTCTTTTTATTGTTTATTGCGAAAATCAATTCGAACTTCCGCCTGACCAGCTTTTAAAAACTGCTTTTATATTTGGTATTCTTCAGGCAAAAAAAGTTCCTTTATATACAAACCTTAAATTACTTTCTTCTGGCATTCATTCGGAAGATCAGGATTTTCATTTGTATAAAAACGCTGAAGAAATTATAGAAAAAATTGTAAATGATTATAATCATATCATTAAGAATGCTGATCAGCGTTATGCTAAAAATCGTCTTTTATCAGATGGTATACCAGTTTCTTCAGACAGTTTTTTATTTTATCTTGAAAGCAATAATACAAAACTTATTGAATATTTTATTCGCGCTGGAATTAATGTAAACGGAACAAATGCATCGGGAACTCCTTATCTTAATATGGCTGTACGAAAAAATAATCTGGAATTTGTAAAACTCCTTACAAATGCAGGTGCAGATATTAATCTTAAATCTCAGGATCGTGGTTACACTGCCCTTATGGATGCTGTATGGCGTGGAAACTATGAAATTTCTGAATATCTTATTTCAGCAAAAGCAGATGTAAACACTCTCAGCAAAGATGGTGAAACAAACCTGATTATTGCAGTAGGTGCAGGTAAAGAAAATATCTGTAAGTTATTAGTAGAAAACGGAGCTGATCCTGATATCAAAGATGACATGGATATGTCTGCTTACGATTATGCTGTTCTTTTCAAAAAAGAAAAACTTATTGAAATATTAAAACCTTATCATAAAGAATAAACTCATTTTTAATATTTATTTCATTTCATAAAAAAAGCCCTGTAGAATTGATGGTTATTCTACAGGGCTAATTTATTTCAATTTATACAGAAGGGTTCTGCATTCCCTTCCGTTAGTTCACACTGTTAGTATTAGCGTTTCAAGCTGAGAACTGTTTCAAGCAAAGTATCAGCAGTTGTAATTGTCTTTGAGTTTGCCTGGAAACCACGCTGAGTAACAATCATATCAGTCATCTGTTCTGAAAGATCAACGTTTGACATTTCCAATGCACCGGCCATCAAAGTACCTCTTCCTGCTACACCTGATTCACCAATACGAGCCATACCAGAGTTATTTGATTCTACATAAGTATTATCACCAGCTTTTTCAAGACCACGATCATTAGCAAATGTTGCTAAAGCAATCTGTCCGATTGTGCGGTTTGTACCATTTGAATAAACACCTGTAATTGTACCAGAAGCATCAATCTTGAAGTTATCAAGATAACCCATTGTATATCCATCCTGGTAGAAAGCTTTTGTTGTTGATTTAGAAGCAGACTGTGTAATTGTATCTTTGAAAGAACCAATTGTACCAAGATTGATGTTTAATGTCTGGCGATATGGATTTCCATTATCATCAGGATTTGAATCTGCAACTGCAAAGCTTGTCTGAATAACAACCTGTCCTTCTGGATTTGTAATGTTTCCGGCAGAGTCAGTTACTGATTCCAAAGCACCAAAGTTATCAAAGTTTACGAGGAATACATTTGTTGTTCCATCTGTAGTTCCAAGTCCAACTCTTGTCTGTGTATAATCTGCATTGTCTGGATCAATATTTACTGTTGCTTCCCACTGATTAGGATTTCCAACTACACGGCGGAAAGATACTGAAAGCATATGTTCATTTCCGAAGCTGTCGTAAATCTTCTGTTCAGTTCCCCAGGTTCCTTTGTAAATATCATCTGCAGAAGCACCTTCAAGGATTTCTGGTGTATTTTTGTTTAAGTTACAAGCAAAGTTTACATTTGTTGTTTCTTTTGCAGGATCTTTTGAACCTACAGGAATGATAAGGTCAGTTGGTGTTGCAGCTGTAGAAACAAGCATCTGTCCGTTTACATCTTCTGCCATCCATCCCTGAACTCTCATACCATTTGCAGGGTTTACTAATGTTCCGTCACGGTCAAGAGAGAAAGCACCATTACGAGTATAGAAAGATTCTTCTCCGCTCTTCAACATAAAGAAACCATTACCCTGAATTGCGATATCAGTTGAAACACCAGTTGACTGTAAGTTTCCCTGATTAAAAATATTATCAATTGAAGCTACTGTCATACCAAGACCAACTTCTTTAGGGTTTACACCACCAAGTTCATCTGTTGGTTTTGCAGCTCCACTCATCTGCTGACTAATCATATCCTGAAAGTTAACACGTCCACGCTTAAAACCGTTTGTATTAACATTCGAAATGTTGTTACCAATTACGTCCATTCTTGTCTGATGATTCTGAAGTCCAGATACACCAGAATAAAGTGATCTCATCATAAAGCGTCTTACTCCTTAATTATTTTTTTACATCCTAGTTGGCATAGATTGCCGAAATTTTATCCATACTGTAATACATACCATTAACCTGAATCTGTGGCTCTTTCCCACGAGTTGCCCCAGTCACAATTCCAGTTACTGATGTATCACCAATATTCAATTCACCAGTTTTTCCAAGAGTTGATGCAGCTTCAGACGAATTAATAAAAGAAGCCATCTTCTCAAAAGAAGAACTCATATTTGTCATCTGTTCCAATGAACTGAACTGAGCCATCTGTGCAATAAACTCTGTGTTTTCCATTGGACTTGTTGGATCCTGATTTGAAAGCTGTGTAATCAACAGCTTCAAAAAGTCATCTTTTCCAAGTTCATTAGAAGTCTTACGACCTTCCTGAACAATACTTTTGTTGAACGCATTTACTGCATTATCAACATTTAATTTTTCACTGGCACTCATCTGAGTATTAATTTCATTTCTCATTGGTGCCATTACCTGTGTGTTCATGCTTAGTCCTTCCATCATTACCTCACTTTTCACACGCTGTAATATGTTTTCCGGAACTTCCCCTCTTATTCCGGTAAACCCAAATCGTAATTCTTTATCGTCAAATTAAGCGACGATGTTTATTGAATAATTTGAAAAATATGAAGATTCTTCTGAAATTCCTGAAATATCAGGTGCAGAACCAGAGTTTCCTTCGTACATTTTCTTTGCAATAAATGAATTACTGTTTAAATTCTGTTCAAAATCACTATTCTGATTAGATGCTCCGCTGTTATTGAATGCAACATTGAAGTCTGCAGTATCAAAGCCGCTTTTAATAAAAGCTTCTCTTAAAGCTTCAGCATTGTCTTTGAAAACTTCCATTGCTTCTTTTGTAGCAACTGTAATCTGTGCACTTACAGATTTTCCATCTAATGTAAGGTGAATTTTTACGTTACCCAAGTCATCTGGGTGAAGAACAAGATTAATTGTTCCCTGATCATTATCCTTTAAGATAATATTTCCAGCTTTTACAAATTCAGGAATATTATTCTGAATCTGATTGTTCAGCATAGCCTGAAAATTTGAACCGTCACTAGCAGCAGTCTGGCTGTTAAGCGAAAGAATATTTTCTTCTGCTACCTGAGTATCCAGGTTTACAGTGAAAGTTGCAGAATCTTTCGAGTCAAACTTCATTTCTGTAGAAAATTTTACATCTTTCTTTTCTACATTTGATTCATCTTTTTCAGTTCTAAAATCAGTTACTTTAATCTTTCCATCTTTATCAAGACTGGAAATTTTTGGCTCACGAACATTTCCTTTTAATAAAAAATCGTCCTCTTTTACAGCTTCAACATCCAAAACCAATTCATTTTCTGAAGTTAAATTTTCTGTAGTTAAAGTCTGCTCCCCTCCAGCATTCTTTTCTACTACAGCTAAATTAAGTGCAGCTGATAATTCTGCAGATGAATTATCACTATTTTCTTCATTAACGATTTTTGCTTTGCTTAGAAGTTCATCCAGTTTCTCTAAATCTTTTTTAAGTTTGACAGATTCAGCAGATTCTTTTTTTGCAGCAACCTTCTTTTCTTTACTGTCCTGAATCTTACTATCTGTTTTTACTTCTTTCTTCTCAGAAGAAACTTTTTCTTTTACTTCAGTTGTTTTTGCAGATTTTTCTGAAGATTCTTTAGTTTCGCTGGTTTTATCAGTTTTTTCTTCTTTTACGGCTTCAACTTTTTCGACTTTTTCTGATTCTTCTACTTTAGCAGGAGCCTCTTTATTTTCTGTTTTTTCTGATTTCTGATTGTTAATAGAATTAACCATCTCTTCAAATGAAACAGAAGAAGCTTTTTGAGGATTATTAATGTCTTGAGATAACTGTAAATTAGTAAGCTGTGAAGCGACAGCCTGACTTACGATGATATCTTGTGTAATTGCTTGCATTGGCAATTCTCCATTAATAAAAATTGAAGGATTGCCAATGGTCGGTGGGTTATTTATTCAAGGTTCTCTGGTTTGTTTGTCATCTTGCGTTGTATTTCTGCAGCACGCTCAGGTGGCATTAAAGACAACCAGTAAGATACCATTGACATTGTGTTAGCCGAAGCAGCTTTTTCATCAACTTTACGAAGGACATCAATAATTAACTGATCATCCATTGCAAGAAGAATATCAACCGCTGCTTTTGGCTTCATACCATTCAGATTATTAGCAATCGAATCAATATTGTCTTCTTTTATATCGTATTTTTTTAAGGTCAAGTTAAATGTTTTTTCACGTTCTTCCTGATTTTTTTCTCTTTCTGCCAGTTCTGCTGCTACCTGAGCATTCTGTTTTTCGGCAGTTTCGATATCAGCTTCCCGTTTATCTAACTCTTCAATACGAATATCGATTGCTTCTTTCTGTTTGTTAATTCTGTCTTCTTCAAGATTTGCTGTAAGAGGTTTTGACTGTGTTGCTGTGATTGAAGTCTGAGGGTCTTTTCCAATCATTTTATAAAAAGGAGAAAATACTGTTTTAACCTGGACAATTCCAAAATAATCGAACCATAAAAGGCCAGCTAAAATGAGAATCACAATAATAATGATTAAAACGAATGATTTTCCTAAACTTTGTTTAAATGACATTTTCCCCTCGTATCATTTCAAATTTTATCACAAAAATTATAACACAGAAGTGTTAGTCTATCAAACCAGAAATTGCAGCACCAAGAGTAATATCGTTATCACAGGTAACAATTTCCCAGAAAATTCCCAGCTGATTAGTAAGAATTTCATCAAGATATCCACTAACTCTTGCGGCTGTTTTATTTGTTTTCCAGAAAGTTGTTCCATCACAAAGCATACAGATTGGCTGAGCTGCATTTTTACCAGCACCTGTCTGAATTGCACAGGCAATAAGAATTGCCGCAGCATATCTTGCTGAACGTTCTGCAATTGCATCAAGAATCTGATAAAGAACATCTGAATCTTCTTCTGTTCCAGCTTCTGCAATTTTTCCAAGTACACAGTTTGTGTTATATGGACCATGTAAGTATTTATCTACTTCAATCAAAGAAAGTACATCAAGAGCAAGAATCTTTTCAGCAACAGGCTTAGAGAAAAGACCTTCATTTGCAGCAGCCTTCAAGGCAAACCATGAAACAGGTCCAAGATAAGCACCAGAACAAAGCTTTTCAAGATAGAAAGTTCCTGGTTTTACTGTAGTTTTATCAAAATCGATATCAAAATCGGAACGGTTTACAGAAAGGAATTTACCACTTTCACAAACAATAATCTGTTTTTCAACTCCACAGCATTCACATGCAGGCTGAATATAAGCAGCATTCATACCAGTTCCAAGAATGTAACCAATATAAGAAGAATATTTGTGTGTTTCACCGGCACAAGCATTACCTGCCAGCAAAGCGGCAACTGTATCGTTACAAAGTGTAATACGATTAATTGTGTTCCAGCCGTGAGCAGCAAGAGCTTTTTTAAGACATTCACCTACTTTGCAGCCAACAACTTCTGGAGCTTTTACTTCTTTAGAGAATCCAAGAAGAATACCGTCTCCGTTTTCCTGAATTTCCATTGGATAAGAAAAACAGAAACCAATACGGTCAGATTTATTTTTAAGATGTTCAAGATTATTTGCAATCTGTTCAAAGAATTCTGCGCGGCTAAGTTCTTTTTCTACACCAGGCATACGAGTTTTTTCCATTTCAGAAATATTTGCCTGACCATTTTCATCAAAAGTAACAAGACAAGAACGGAAGTTTGTTCCTCCGGCATCAATTACAATTACTGATTTTCCAGCTGCAGATTTTTCAGGTGGATTACAGAAAGTTCTAATCATATCCTGATCAGCAGGTTCTTTTTTAAGACCTTTAATCATATCAGAACGGATTGCCTGAGCAGCAGATAAAATATCTACATGGTTTACAAAATTATGACGTGCTAAAAAAGCAGAAACTGTATTATTCATTTTATACCTCTTTCTTCTATTATATCAATTAAACATAGATTAGTCATTACAACAAATTTACGAATTAAGAATCAAAGTACTGTATAAAATTAAAATATCCTTATTTTTAAATTCAATAAATTTTTTCAAAAGCTCCGGTTGAATGTATCTTAAATCAACCAAAGTGATTTTCTGATATTCAGGAATTAATAAAGGAATCAGACTGGAACCAAAGGAATCCCTGAAAACAATAAGTTCTTTATCTGTTAACGAAGAAGGATTATTTATTTCAAGCAGAGCATCAGAACCACCAAGATACATTTCATAAGGATCTCTACCCTCCGCTTTTTTCATATCGTAAATTGAAGAAGGCTTTGGTTTTCCTGTGTTATAGCTTATAACTTCTACCTGCTGAAAATCTGATTTTTCAAGATAATTAATTTCATCTGGAGGAAGATTAAAGGTTGCCTGTCCGTAATAAGCTCCATAAAACGGAATAGTTAATTTTCTTTGAGTAAAATCTCCATCAAATTTTACATCCGGATTCATAAAAGCATTTATTTTTTTTGCCACCGGTATCAGAGATTCCTGCTTCCAGTGCTGGTCAGTTTTATAATAACTTTCAAGAGTAAGCAAATCAAAAATATCGATATATTCCGCAAAGTTTAATTTATCTTTTACTTTTTCTGTAAAATCAGAATAATCCACCGTAAGATAATCATTTTCTGCAAGAAAATAATTTTTATCGGGAATTATTGAAAGATATATTTTGCAGTCTGTATCTTTCAAATATTTTTCGTAAACATTTTTTGAAAGCTGATTAAGTCTTTTTTCAAGTTTGTCAGTTTCTAAAGGATATACAAGTTTTGAAATATAACCATTTTTTAAATACAGATTATGATTATCCTTTTTTTGTAATACATATTTTGAAGTTTTAGCAGTTACTGTTCTAAAAGTATCCCGTAATGGAAACTGATCTAACGCAAAATCATCAAAATCGGTCATAAATTTACCATTAGAAATTTCAGCTGCTGCAGGTTTTGGACATTTTTTAAGAGATCTTCTCTCTGTATTTGAATAATCTTTTTTTGGAGCAAAAATCATATATAAAGAAATTCCAAAAACACAGAGTCCAGTAAGAATAATTGTCAGTAAATATTTAAATTTATTCATTTCTGCTCCTAAAATCTGAAGTATAAAAATGGATTAAATGAACCATCTACTAAAAAAGCAGTTCCCAGTAAAAGCAGTAATAAAAGAATTACCGGCTCAACAAAATTTAATAGCTTAGATGCTTTACTGTCTGAAAGTTTTAAATATATGTTTTTCAACAATGGAGTCGCACAAATTATTCCCAATAAAATTGTAATTCCATATGATTCTAAATAATATACAGATTCTTTAGAAATAAACGGCAGTTTCTGAAAACCAAACAATCCCTTAAAATCCTGCAGGACTTCTGAAAGACTGGAAGCATTAAAAAGGACAAAGCCCATCATAACTGTAAAAATTACATAAACATGTCCCAAAACAGGAAGCTTATCCAGATATTTTTTGAGAAAAAGCTTTTCTATAAGTAAAAGAATTGCAAAGAATAAACCCCAGAGAATAAAATTCCAGTCAGCACCGTGCCAGAAGCCCGTAAGCATCCATACCACAAAAATATTTAACATTTGACGGCCAATACCTTTGCGGTTTCCACCTAAGGGAATATAAACATAATCACGGAACCAGGATCCCAGCGAAATATGCCATCGCCGCCAGAATTCGGTAATACTTTTTGAAATATATGGATAATTAAAATTTTCCATAAAATCAAAACCAAAAACTTTTCCAAGACCAATTGCCATATCACTATAACCGGAAAAGTCATAATAAATCTGCAGCATATAAGCAATAGCGTAAAGCCAGTAATATAAAACAGATAAATCGGAGCTGCTTCTGAATTGTACGGTAAGTTCCCCAAGAGTATTTGCTATGAGAACTTTTTTTGAAAAACCAATAATAAAACGACCGATTCCTTCTGAAATCTTCTGTAAAGTATGAGTTCTGGCGGTAAGTTGCGTTTCTATATCAGCATAGCGTACAATTGGACCCGCAATTAACTGAGGAAACATAGAAACATAAGCAGCAAAATCTATAAAATTTTTCTGTGCTTTTACACTACCCCGATAAACATCCACTTCATAACTTAAAAGCTGAAAAGTATAAAAACTGATTCCAATTGGCAGTGCAATCTTCAACAACGGAATGTTAGTCTTAAAAGCCTGATTAAAACTTTCAATAAAAAAATCTGTATACTTAAAATAAAAGAGAATTCCTAAATCAATTATTACAGCACTTATTAAAAAAAATTTGTTCCAGACAGTATTCTGTTTTTTTTCAATAATTAAACCAAAAAGCCATCCAATAACAATAGATGCAACAAAAAGCAATGCCAGAATTCGTTCTCCCCAGGCATAAAACAAAACACTGGAAATAAAAAGTACACAGTTTTTTGCTTTTAGGGGAAGAATAAAATAAAGCAGAACTACAGCGGGAAGAAAAAAGTATAAAAATGTAATGCTGGAAAAGACCAAGAATTTCTCCGTTAATATTCAGAATTATTCTTCAAAGCTTTTTGGAGCCATTACAAAGAAAACAATATCATCAACAGAATCAATGACCATTTCATCGGCAGCAGTACAAACATTCCAGCGCAAATCTGCTTTTTCTTTAAGAGTTGCCATTAATGCAGAAGGATTTTCTGTACGGAAAACATATCCTACAAAAGGAATAGCACCAATAAGAGGAGCAAAAATTTCACCTTCCGAAAAACCATTAATTTCATCGGTAAATCCGTTAAGATATCCTTCTTCTACTTCCATTATGACTGTAGAAAACTCAAGAACTTTATTTTCAGAAAGATTTTTACCAAGTTCTTCAAGGGAAATTGATTTATTTGCTTTTAATTCAGATTTAAACTGCTGGCAAAGAACCTGTGCAGGTGTTCCAGCTGCAGAATTTTCTTTTTTATTACAAGAAACTAAAAATACACTTACTGCAAGTAACATCAAAAAAGCTGTGAATAATTTTTTCATTTTTTTCTCCAGATAAAATAATTTCTTAAATAATAACAGAATAATTGAATCTATTAAAGTAAAGATTTTTTTCTGATTTACTACTACTTTTGTTTTTTTCGTGTTATATTGATAATCCCATGATAGATTTGGAAACACTTAAAAATGAATTAAACCCTGAACAGTACAGAGCAGTTACTACTACTGACGGTGCAATTTTAATTATTGCCGGAGCTGGAAGTGGTAAAACCCGTGTAATTACTTACAGAATTGCTCATATGCTGGATAAAGGTATTCCTCAGAGTCAGATTCTTGCTTTAACTTTTACAAATAAAGCTGCAAAAGAAATGGAAGAACGAATTAAGGATTTAACTCAGAAGAAGCTTCAGAATTTAACTGTTTCTACTTTTCACGCTTTTGGGGTTCGTGTTTTAAGACAGGAAATTGACCGGCTTGGCTATCGTGAAAATTTCAGTATTTATGACGAAACAGACCGTGTAGCTTTAATTAAGGAATGTGGTCGAGAGCTGAAATTCTCACAGGACGCAATGGATATTTACACTATTGGTAATACAATTTCCAATATTAAAACCGGCCGTAAAAACTGGGAAACAAAGAATGATATGTACCGTCCTCTGTACGAGCTTTATCAGGAAGGACTTAAGCTTTACAACGCTGTAGATTTTGATGATTTAATTGTACTTCCAATTAAACTCTTTAAAGAAAATCCTGATATTCTTGCAAAATACAAGGAAAGATATAAATACATCATGGTTGATGAATTTCAGGATACAAGCCACCAGCAGTATGAATTAATGCATCTTCTGGCAGACCAGAATGTTGCGGTTGTAGGAGATGACGACCAGTCAATTTACAGCTGGCGTGGTGCTGATTATCAGAATATTGTAAATTTTGAACACGATTTTAATGTTACCGAAATCCGTCTTGAACAGAATTATCGTTCTTCAGAAACAATTCTTGAAGCAGCCAATGGTGTAATTGCCCACAACACCAACCGTAAAGATAAAAAACTCTGGTCAGGAAATGGAGCCGGAAAGCCAATAGAAATCTTTATGCCGGAAAATGAAACCGACGAAGCAGAATTCATTTCTGAATCAATTCTGGGCATTGCTGCCGAAGAACGTCGAAAATATGATGAATTTGGTGTTTTAATGCGCGCCAATACTCAGAGCCGTTTTCTGGAAGAAGCTTTCCTGCAGAACAATATTCCTTACACAATGAGTGGCGGTACTTCTTTCTTTGAAAGAAAAGAAATTAAAGATGTAATCAGTTACCTCAGAGTCATTACAAATCATGATGATGATATTAACCTGCTGCGAATTATTAATACTCCACGCCGTGGAATCGGTCGTGCAACTATTCAGATTATTAACGATCAGGCAGAAAAAGACGGTTGTACCTTGTGGAATGCAATTGACAGTTTGATTAATAATCCACTGTCCCCTGCTTCCGACGCAATTAAAGATGATTTACGGGATTTTGTTGAGCTTATTGAAGACCAGCGCCAGAAGATTTTAAGTGGCCGTGGACTTTCAGGCAAAGTTCGACAGATGGTTGATGATATTAATTACAAAGATCACCTGCTTACAGAATATCCAAAGAATGAAAAAGCTGTTCGTTTTAAACTTATGAACATAGACAGCCTTATTAATTCTATGGAAATCTGGGAAAAAGATCCTGATAACTCAAATCCAAGTGTTTACAATTACTTGAACCGAATTACGCTTATGTCTCGCGATGATATGGATGATGAAAACGGAAAAGGTAAAGTAAATCTTATGACAATTCATGCCTCAAAAGGACTTGAATTTCCGGTAGTATTTATTGCAGGTGCAGAAGAAGGTTTGATTCCTCATGCCCGTTCAGTAGCAGAAAATGACGGTAATGTTGAAGAAGAAAGACGACTGTTTTATGTTGCCATTACCCGTGCCAGAGACAAGCTGTTTATGACTTCCTGCCGTAAACGCCGACACGGGCAGATGGTTTCTGAATCAGAACCAAGCCGCTTTCTGGATGAAATTCCACCTAATCTGGTAGAATATCATGAACCAAAACAACTGACCGAAGAAGAAACCGGCGAAATGTTCAGTGACTTCTTAAGTCAGTTGAAGGCTAAATTATAATTCCTAAACTCTGTATTTAAGTTTCTTTCCTGTACCTTCGTACAGCTTTTTACGCTGTTCAGCAATTACGTTGTCAGAAATATAGTCATCGAAGCTCATCATACGGTCAATAACACCATTTGGTGTAATTTCAACAATACGGTTAGCAATAGACTGAATAAACTCATGGTCGTGTGAACTGAAAAGCAAAACACCAGGGAATGCAATCAAACCTTCGTTTAAAGACTGAATTGCTTCAAGGTCAAGATGGTTTGTTGGGTCATCCATTGTAATACAGTTTGCACCAGAGAGCATTAATTTAGAAAGCATACAGCGGACTTTTTCACCACCGGAAAGAACTTTTACTTTCTTCAAAGATTCATCACCACTAAAGAGCATTCTTCCAAGGAAGCCGCGAACATATGCATCATCCTGTT
>JAKSTK010000068.1 GCA_024402615.1 Treponema sp. | reverse complement strand
TCAGTCCTTAAAATCGGCCTAGTTAAAGTGTCCAATAATTGGGGTGCACTTCAAAAACTCGTTGCCTTTTTTTATCTGCAAATCTCATTTACCGAAAGTATCCCCACACTCCGGTAAGTTAAAACAAAAGGGACAGAGTAAATCACGGTTGGGAAAAAAAGGCGCGAGTGAAACAAGAGCCGCAACAACATCTGAAGGCTTATAACCAGGAGAAGTGCGAAGCACACACGAAAACCTCTGACGAAGTCTGGCCTTCAGCAGTTGGGGCGGATCTTGTGCAACGGAAGCCTTTTTTATCGGCAATTTCCAATTTACTCTGTCCCTTTTGTTTTTTTTTATTTTTTTTTCATTTTTTTCTAAACTTTTTTTTTCACTGCCCGATGATTTAGTAAAGGGTGGTGGAAACCCGTGAGATAAACCACGTTGTGGTTCTTAAAAAGCCCACCAATGTGTTTTATCTACAATTAACCAAGCTATAAGGAGATTATTATGGTTATTAATCACAATATGAGTGCTATGTTCGCTCAGCGTTCCCAGGGAATCCAGGATCTTAATCAGATGAAATCTATGGAAAAACTTTCATCTGGTATGAGAATTAACCGTGCAGGTGACGATGCTTCAGGACTCGCAGTTTCTGAAAAAATGCGTGCACAGATTCGCGGTTTGAATCAGGCTTCAGAAAATGCTGAAAACGGCATTTCTTTCATTCAGACAACAGAAGGTTACTTACAGGAAACAACTGACATCGTTCAGCGTATTCGTGAACTTGCTGTTCAGTCTTCAAACGGTATTTACTCAGCTGAAGATCGTATGCAGATCCAGGTTGAAGTTTCTTCTCTTATCGCAGAAGTTGACCGCATTGCATCTGCTGCTCAGTTCAATGGTATGAACATGCTCACAGGTCGCTTTGCTCGTCCTACAGGTGAAAACGTAGTTACAGGTTCTATGTGGTTCCACATTGGTGCTAACATGGATCAGAGAACTCAGGTATATATTGGAACAATGTCTGCTATGGCTCTCGGCCTCCGCAACGTTGGTGATGAATCAATCATGACTTTGGAAACTCCAGATGAAGCTAACCGCGCAATCGGTACTTTGGATGAAGCATTGAAAAAGATCAACAAACAGCGTGCTGACCTCGGTGCTTACCAGAACCGTCTCGAAGAAACAGTTAAAGGTCTCGACATCGGTGCTGAAAACCTCCAGGCTTCTGAATCTCGTATCCGTGATACAGACATGGCAGCAGAAATGGTTGAATTCACAAAAACAAACGTTCTCTCTCAGGCTGGTACAGCTATGTTGGCTCAGGCAAATCAGAGCAGCCAGAATGTTTTGTCTTTGCTCCGCTAGTATCTAGTTTGGTAAGTTGATAATAAAAAATGCTCCGGTAACGGGGCATTTTTTATTTAACGATAATGCTGATTTGCATGAGCCAACATAGCCACCGCACGGCCAGAAGCTATGCTTCTGGAGGCTAATCAGGCTGACAGATAGCTAAAAACTGTAATTGTTGGAAACTTTGTAGGAAAAGAAGCCGTAGCCGCTGTAGGTTCCTGCGGTGCTCTTACTTTCTTTTTTATAAACTTAAGTTCTGGTCTTGCTATTGGAATTGGAGTAATTGTATCTCAGTACTTTGGTGCAAAAGATTATGCCAGTGTAAAGAAAACCGTTGCATCTTCCTTTTATGTTCTCACAGCCGCTTCAATTATTGTAACAATCGTTGCTACAGTTTTTGCTCCTGGAATTATGAAATTTCTAAAAGTTCCAGATGAAATCAGAAGTGATTCTGTTTTATATCTGCGATTGACTTGCGGTGCGGGAGATACAGGTTTCTCTATGATAAACGGAATCTGTGAAGTTGTTGTAAGAATCAGTTTTGCAATATTCCTAACTCACACCGCTTTAGGCTATTGGGGCGTATGGTGGACTAACTGTATAACCTGGACCTTTACCGGAATTGTATGTCTCCTGCGTTACTGGTCTGGAGTCTGGAAGAAAAAGAATGTTGTCTGAAGCAACATAAACCAGAAAATCCACCTGACTAAAAAAACATCTAATAATTTTTCTCATCAACCCAACAAATTTCCTCTTTCAACGACTATAATTGTAAGTACAAAAAGTACCTTAAGCCGAACCTAGGCGGCTTAGCTGGAGAGTCTCTTGGAAAAACTTATTACTGATGAACTGATCGAAAACACTTATCTTTTCTGCTGGAAAAAACTAGCAGATAAGGAAGATGCAAAAGATTTAGCTCAGGAAATTGTTGTGAATGCAATGCTGCTTCTACGCAGTGGTAAAAAAATCGAAAACTTTTATGCACTTTACTGGCAGATTGCCCGTAACAAGGTTGCAGACTTTTACCGCAAAAAGAAGCCTTCAAAAATCAATCTTGATGATATGGAAAACAGTCTTCTTTCTTTTGATAAATCCATTGGCGATTTTATTACAGAGGATGAACTGAAAAATCTTTCTATATCCATGAACCGTCTTGCTGCCATTCACCGCGATATTCTTGTTCGTTTTTATCTGAAAGGTCAAAGTGTAAAAGAAATTTCCCAGGAGCTTAATATTCCAACAGGCACAGTAACAGGACGACTGTCTGATGCAAGAAAAAAGCTTAAGGAGAATTTTGAATACATGGAAAATAATCATGAACCAGTAATTGAAAAAACAAAAACCGTAGATTTTAAAATAAATTATTTTGGCAACTCTATGGAAGCCTACCGTTCAATAAGTTCATTAATCGACAAACAAATTCTGTTTTTATGCAGAAACGAAGAAAAAACTATTACCCAGCTGTCAAAGGAAATGGAAGTTGCAACTGTTTTTATTGAAGACAATGTACAAAAGCTTTGCAACGGTAATGTTCTTGTTGAATCTTCAAAAGGAAGATATCTTACAGATTTTACAATTTTCCCTGAATCTGTCCTCTTAAAAACCAGAAAACTTTGTGCCGAAGCTGTAGAGAAAATGAAGCTGGGAGAACGATATTTTGAAATCCTTCTGAGTATGAAAGAAGAGCTTCTGGCAGATGATTTTTACGGAAACGATTTTGATTGGAAATATCTTCTTCCTTATTTCATAATCCGTTCCAACAGAGAATTCAGAAAATCTATTGGGGCAGATTACATCCGTGAGAATTACACCAAATCCTCTTATGACCGTATATGGCGCTATGGATTCTTATATGGAGTTTATAAAGATATTCCAGATGAAAAAACTGATTCAATGAAAGGCATTATAGGTCCTGGTTATTACTATCAGGAACAGGTCTCTGCAAAATATGGTCGTTACGAAATCCATCCGACAATTAATTCAATGCTGTGTAAAAAAGACGGAAAAACAATGGAACTTGATGAGGAACGATGTAACTGGCTTAATTCTTCCAATGCCGATTTGTACAGAGAGCTTACCGAAAATCCCACAAGAGAACTTAATGAAAAAGAACAGCTGGTAGTTGCAGATTTATTAAGTAAAGGGGTGCTTGTTAAAACAGATAACGGCTACAAAGGCACAATTCCTGTAATCCGATTTGAAACTATTACAAAATGGTGTAAAAGCTGGTACGAAAAGTTCAAAGCTCTGGCAATAGAATACATTGAAGTTATCTATCAACTGCAAAAAGATATTTTACTGCCATATATTCGGGAAGATTTATTGTGGGCATCGGTGTGCTTTTTCTATCCTCTGGGAATAGATCTTGATTCCTATCTGATTCAATATGCTCTGGATAATAAACTCGTAAAATTTATTGAAGGTACAAACAATAGTTGTGGCTCAATTGTAATGCTTAAGGAGTAAATTATGAAAAGTAAACAGTTATCTTATGCACCTGCCGAAATAAGTTCACAGTACTGCGGGAAAGCCTTTCCTCTTATGAGGGAATTGAATGATATCTTCAAAAAACAGATTCTGCTTTTATGCTACGACAGTGCAAAATCTGTCAGCGAAATTTCCGAAGAACTTCAAACCGGTTACGAATATGTTCAAAGTGCCGCCAGAGATTTATGCAACATGAAGATTCTTAGAAAACAAGAAGATGGAAAATATATCACTTTGCTTCCTATGATTACTCTTCGCAAAAATATTGAAAGCACTATCGTGAAATATAAAACCATCTGGGAACAAAACTTTCCAAAAAAAATAAATGATTCTCTGTTCGGTCTAAAAGACAAAATTAAAGCTCTAAACTTTTACGGAAATGATTTTGATATTAAATACCTGAACTGGTTTTTATATATTCTGGTAGATGGAATAACCTGGGACACAATTCTATCCTACTTCTCTTCAAAAACCGATGAAGTTGTAATTGATCGCGAACAAGCCATCACCGAACACTACAACTCTTCAGCATTGCTGACTTATAACTATGTTGATGAGCATCCCGAAAAAGATTTTGAAAAGGCTGAAAAACGGGTAGAAAAATGGTCGACTTATTATATGCATTACGGAGAAATTCAGGTAAATAATGTTTTTGATGCAACCCCTTTTCCAGATGGTTGTGATGAAAAAACTCATTACAAGAATTATTCCAAAGGTCGAAACGGATACATTACACAGGAAAATCTTCCTCTGTATTTAAAGCTGGTAAACGAAAAAAACTATGTTCCTGCCGAAGATGAAAAGAAGATTATTGATTCCTTTATTGAACACGGAGTTATTGTTACTGAAAAAAATGGTAAATACAAACCTATGATTCCAGTTTTCAACAAAGAATCTTTTGAAGAATTAAAAAAACTGATTTCTTCAGTTATTACTCCAATTGCTAAAGAAATTGCTGAAACAATTGGAGCAAAAATCGAAGAGCTGCTTTTACCTTGTCTTGGCAATGTAAAAGAACGAAAAGACCATTTTTATTGCTTCTGGATCAGTAACTTCCTTAGTCCACGGGAAGAATTATTCTGGCATGGACTAAATGTGGAAGGCCTTGAAATCCCAGAAGATTACAATAAATCGGTTGCGGCCATGTGGATTCTGGTATAAAAAATCAGAATTACAACTGAACCTTTACAGCAGAATCTTTTGCCGAAAGTGTAAATACGCCTTTTCCGCCTGCCGAAGTAACTTCATACTTACCTTTGAATCCTGTTACATCAATGCAGCCATTAGCATCTGTAACCAGATCAAGGTTTGTATGCCATTCTTCTTTAATAAGATGATGCAATCTTTCGTAAGATGGTTTTAACGAACCGTCTTTGCGGATTACCCCAGAAGGAGCATTAAGCCATGCACCGTCACCGTAATCCCAGTTTGTAATTGCAGTAACTAATGGATGATTTTCAAACAGGTTTCTGTACTGCTGTTCCAGAGCATCTGCCTGCATTGCTTCTAATTCTGGAGTAGCAGCATCATCGTCGTAATGAGCATCCTGAAGGTCTGTAATTTCTGGAGCAACAAGAGGACCTGCAACAATTGTATTTTCTGTAAAGTGAATTGGAAGTCCAAAATGTTCAAAACGAGAAAGAACTTCTTCCTGTTTTTCTTTTCCCCAAACTCCCTGATGCTGATGTGACTGAAGACCAATTGTATTAATTGGAGCACCTGCCTGCAAACATCCATCAATAAGAATTTCATAGTTTGAAGACATATTAAAGTCATTAATAAGGAATGTTCCATCAGGATTTGTATCATAAGCAGCTTTGAAAACTTCTTTTACCAGTCCAACACGGCCCAGTTCCTTACAAATTCTTGTGATTGCGTTATCGTATTTGTCGTAAATTGGCATAATTACAACTTCGTTAATTACGTCCCACATATCAATTACACCCTTGAAGTTACCAACATCACGGTGGATGCGGGCAAGCTGTTTTTCAAGGATAGTTTTGTTGTCGTAATTCATAAGCCAGTTAGCACAACCTGTGTGCCAGCAAAGTGGATGACCTTTTACTTTTACATCTTTACTCTGAAGGAATTTTGCTGCTGCCATACGACCGTCAGTATCAGGTTTTCCTTCTTCTGATTCATAACCACCCCAGTAAAATGGCAATGTTCCGTAGTTAAACAAACCAAGCCATTTATTCATACGATCTTCAAGAATTGTACGGTCTGTAATTTTTTCTGAAGCTCCAGTCAAAGAACCATTTCCACTGTGGACAGTTATTCCATTTGTATATTTAAGTGTTTCAAAAGCACCGCAACCAAATAAGAATTCATGATTAATCTGATTTACATTTACTTTTGTATTTGCAACAGGTTTTCCATTTTTATCTAAAATCTGAACTTTCGCAGTTGCTTTTCTGTGCGATAAATCTGCCATTTTGTAATCTCCTGAGATAATTTCTTAATTTTTAGGATAATCCAGTGTAAGAAAAATAATTGAACGGGAATATTATGAAATTGAATAAATCCCGTTTATCTACTTTCTGTAACTTGCAAACTCACAAGCTCCACGCTTAAGCATTGCCCCGCAAACATGGGAATGCATTGGACCAAAACCACAATCCTTACAATTCAAACATTTCTGGTAAGGAGTTCCATGAAGAATTGCTTCAGAAAATGCAGGATCAGCCAAAAGTCCGCAGGCTAAATCTACAGTATCAATTAAATCATTTTCAAAAAGATAATTTACAACTTCTACAGTACGCAAACCATTTACGCAGGAAACTGGAACTCTTCCCTTAAAATGCTCATGGAAAATAACCCCCAGAGAAGCAATTTTATTGTACGGAAGACTTTCATCATGAGGAACTTCTTCCAGCCCGTAAATACCACAGGATACCTGAAGATAATCACAACCGGCCGCAACATAATATTCCGCAATCTGAATGGCACCTTCTACATCAGGCTCACAACCAGAAACTCTGGCAGAAATAATAAAATCTTCACCGCAAGTCTTTCTGATTCCGCTGATAATTTCGCAGCCAAAACGAGCCATATTTTCCAGAGAGCCACCATATTCGTCAGTTCGTTTATTTACAGCAGAAGCAAAATCATTGATTAAATAACTGTGACAGGCATGCAGCTGAACTCCATCATAACCGGCTTTTTTTGCACGAACAGCAGCCGCAACAAATTCACCTTCAATACGAAGAATATCTTCTTTTGTAAGTTCAATGGCTTCTACTTCAGTTTTACCGTTATTCCACATAGTTTTTGTTGGAGAAGTAAGTGGACCACAGGCAGGATGAGTTCCCAAACCACCGTAATGAATCTGAGGTACTACAATTGCACCATATTTATGACAGGCTTCAGCAATTTTACGGTGACCTTCAATCTGCTCATCATTCCAAATTCCTAATTGAGTTGGAAAAAGTCTTGCTTCCTTTGCTACACAAGTTGCTTCTACACAAATAAAACCGCACTCATGAGCCGCCCGTTCTTCATAATGTTTTACATAATCTTCAGTTACAAGACCATCATCTCCAGCGTAGAACTTTACGGTTGGTGCCATTGTAATTCTGTTTTTTACGATTTTCTTACCAATCTTAATTGGACTTCCAGGATTTGTCATAAATGCCTCTTTTTTTATTTCATCCAGCTTTTTACTGTTGCAATTTCTACCTTGTAGCCCGCATCTTCATTTGGAGTTTCAAGAATAAATGGAAGTCCCTGAACTCTAGGATTCTGAACTACTTTCTTAAGGATTTCTTCTCCAATGTGACCCTTTCCAAGTTTTTCGTGACGATCCTTATGAGAACCTGAATCATTCATACTGTCATTAAGATGAATTGCTTTAAGATTTTCTAAGCCGATTACTCTGTCAAATTCATCCAGCACTTTATCAAAATCAGAAATATCGTATCCACCATCCCAAACATGACAGGTATCAAGACAAACTCCAAGATGAGTTTTATCCTTTACAAGCTCCATAATTGCTTTAATTTCTTCAAAAGTTCGGCCAACTTCGGAACCTTTTCCCGCCATTGTTTCCAACAGAACGGTAGTTGTCATTCCTTCAAACATAGCAAAATTAAGAGCCTCTGCAATCATTGGAATTGCTGCTTCTACGCCCTGTCCCACATGTGACCCCGGATGAAAATTGTAATACTGGTCAGGTGTATATTCCATTCGTCGCAAATCTTCGGCCAGAGCATTTTTTGCAAATTCACGAATATCAGCTTTGTCGGAACAAAGATTCATTGTGTAAGGTCCATGAGCTACCAGTTTTCCAAAACCGTTAGCAGAAAGATATTCATTCAAAGCTTTTGCATCTTCCGGGTCAATCTCTTTTGCAGCACCGCCACGAGGATTTCGTGTAAAAAAAGCAAAAGTTGTGCCGCCCAGTTCACTTGCTGCTTTTCCCATTGCCAAAAAACCTTTTGAAGAAGAAAGATGGTTTCCAATATAAATCATTTTTTTGTCTCGCTTAAAATATTTTCCAGTTAATTTTATACAAAAAATTACAATTAAAATAGATTTTTTACTCACATTACAGAAGATTTGTGAGTTACAGTTATACAATAAGGAAATCAACCGAGGAAAAAAAATGGCAAAGAAAACCCCAGGCAACTTTCAGGATATTCATATTGAAGATTATTTAGCACAGTACGAAAACACCTATGCAACTGCAGAAAATTTTATGCAGGATTTTGGACGGGAAAAACAAAGCTTAAACGGACAGTGGAATTATGCCATTGACCAGTATGATACCTGTCTGCGCCAGAAATGGTTCAAGGAATATTACAAAGACGGAAATGGCTTTACTTTGCCGGTGGATTTTGACTTTGACAACTGGCCTACAATGCCAATTCCTTCCTGCTGGAATACCTTCCTGCCAGAATATTTACTTTACGAAGGAACAATGGTTTTTACCAGAAAGTTTGATTTTGACACAACTGTTCTTAAAAACAAAAAAGTTTTTTTGAAAATCGGTGCGGTAAACTACACTACCCGCCTTTTTTTGAACAAACAGTACATAGGAATTCATCGGGGCGGTTCTACACCATTTTTTATTGATGTTACAGACAAGCTTCAAAAAGAAAACCGCATAATCATTTGCGCAGACAGTACCCGCCGTCCAGACCAGGTACCAACCGAAAATACTGACTGGTTTAATTATGGTGGCGTTTACCGGGAAGTTGAACTGATTTTTGTACCTCAGGTGTTTATAAAACAATTTACTCTGTCCCTTTTGTCTCAAAATAAATCTACTCTCAAGGCCACCCTTACCCTTTCCGACAGTTCTGCTGCCGGCAGTGGTTTTGTAGAAATACCGGAATTAAAACTCCGCAAAGAAATACAAATTAAGGACGGAAAAGGAAAGCTCTCTTTTACGGCCAAACAGCTGGAATTGTGGTATCCCGAAAATCCAAAACTGTATGAAGTAAAGGTTACCTTTGGGGACGATTCTCTATGTGACCAGATTGGATTCCGCCATATTGAAGTAAAAAACCGGGAAATCCTTCTCAACGGAAAACCTGTTTTCTTAAAAGGAATCAGCTGTCACGAAGAAAGCGTTGCAAACGGAAAAGCACTAACAGATGAAGAACGAATAGAAAATATTAAGCTTGCAAAAGAAATGGGTTGTAATTATATGCGTCTGGCTCACTATCCACACCACGAAAATGCGGCCCGCCTTGCAGACAAACTTGGAATTCTTTTGTGGGAAGAAGTTCCTGTTTACTGGGCAATTAAATTCAACCGCAAAGCAACCTACAACGATGCAGAAAATCAATTAACCGAGCTTATTCTTCGTGATATAAACCGTGCCAGTGTAATTATCTGGTCGGTAGGAAATGAAAATGCCGATACCGATGACCGTCTGACTTTTATGTCAAAACTTGCAAAAACTGCCCGAAAGCTGGACCCTTCCCGTCTTGTTTCGGCCGCCTGTCTTGTAGATCATGTTCACAACGTTATTGCTGACCGTCTGGCTGAATATCTGGACGTAATTGGAATTAATGAATATTACGGCTGGTACGATCCTGATTTCAAAAGGCTGCCTGAATTACTGGAAAACTCAAATCCTTCAAAACCTGTAATTATTACAGAATTTGGAGCAGATGCCTTACCAGATTTTCACGGACCTGTAACAGAAAAAGGAAATGAAGAATATCAGGAGTGGGTTTACCAGAAACAGACAGAATATCTTGCAGACAGTGATTATGTAAAAGGTATGACCCCATGGATTTTATATGATTTCCGCTGTCCAAGAAGAACTACTGCCATTCAAAAATACTACAATCGCAAAGGACTTCTTTCCCCAGATAAAAAACACCGTAAAAAAGCTTTTTATATTTTACAGAAGTTCTATCAACAGTAATTTTCATACTTACAATCTACAATTGTTGTAGTATAATTTTACTATGATAAAAAAGTTTTACATTCTTCTTTCTCTTCTTGCAGTATTGCTGCCGTTTTCTGGCAGAAGCAATCTTTATGCTGCTGATAAGAAGTCAAAAGTTGAAATTCCAATTAAAGAATATAACTCCTTCCGCGACTGTTATTACAAATACAAAGAGAATCAAACTCCGGAATTAAAATCTAATTTACTCAATTCAATCGATTTGCTTAATGAAAAACTTGAAGCTTACTGGACTGACACTACCTTTACCCAGATTTCACTGGAATATAAAACTCCTGCAGGAGAAACCTCTTTACAGGATCAGATTACAAAAGAAATGCCAGACAATCTGGAACTTATAAAAATTTACATCTCAAACGATGAACTAGATGCGGCTGATATAAGAGTCAGAAACCTTACAACAATCTTCCTTATTCTCTGTCGTGAAAATTCTGTATACTTCAGCAATAGAATTCAGGATTTATTTGTTTTTGCAATTATCATTATTCTTGTTGTTATTCTGATTGTTCTTGGATTTTCTATTGCGTTACGAAAAATCAATATCAGTAACAGGGAACATATGTACAATTCCCGTCAGTCAGCAGCCGTTGCAGCCGATTCTGCCGACTTCTCTAAAGCAATTCTTGAAGCACAGGATACAGAGCGTACAAGACTTTCCCATGAACTTCACGATACAATCGCTCAGGATTTGCGAACAATCCGTCTGGAAACTGAATTACTTAAGCTGGAAGATACAGAAAGCAAAGAAAAACAGAAGTTCATTATTACTACTACTACAGAATGTATTAATCAGCTTAGAAGCATTTGTTATAATCTGGCCCCTCCAGAACTTACTTTTGTAACCGACCAGGCAAATGAAAATGATATTAACTCTAACTTCCTTTTGAACAAATCTCGTCTGCTGGCATCTTTGCACAATCTTTGCGGACAGTTTGAATACAAAACTAAAATTCCGTGTCCAATGAATGTTACAGATGATATTTACTTTGGAAAACTTACTTTCCCAGACCTGGTAAACATTTTCCGTATTATTCAGGAAGCACTTACAAATATTGAAAAACACTCTAAAGCTTCCCATGCATCGGTTTTAATACGAAACAAGGTTACTTTGGGTAAAAAAGAAGTTAATATTTTTATTACTGATGACGGAAAAGGTATTCCAAAATCAAAACTTACAAGAAGAGAAGAAGGTTCTGAACATCTTGGACTTACAAGCATGAAAGAACGGGCAGCACTTCTTGGAGGAACAATTACTTTTACCAGTGAAGAAGGAGACGGAACTGAAGTAAAAATTTCAATTCCTGCAAAATAACGGAGAGAAACTATGGAAAAGACCCTTTATATTATTGATGATCATGTAATGGTTCGTAACGGATTAAAATCCTGGCTGGAAGAAAACACCGACTGGAAAATTACCGGAACTGCGTCAAATAAAACCGAATGTCTTAATCTGCTGAACAATACAGAAAGCTTTAATCATCCGGAAATTATGATTGTAGATGTTTGTCTTGGTGATGAAACCGGGTACGACTTAATCAAAGATATAACTATCACTCATCCTCACATTAAATGCATTATGTATTCAATGTATGATTCAAACGGATACATTCTTGAAGCTAAAGACTGCGGAGCAAAAGGTTATATTTCAAAATCTGCCAGCGAAACTGAACTGGCAAAATGTCTTGATATAATCAGTGCAGGCGGAACTTTTGTAGAAGAAAGAATGCAAAAAGCTATGTCCAGTGTTGAATCAATTCTGCCTTTCCTTACAAAACAGGAAAAACGAGTTCTGGAAGAAATTCTTAAAGGACAATCAAACGAAGAAATCAGCAATACCCTCTGTTTATCCTTACATTCGGTAGAAAATTATGTTTCCCGTTTGTATGACAAAATTGGTGTAACAAACCGTCTGGATATTATTGCAAAGTTCAAATAATTCTTTACAGTGTATCCTGCAGTAATTAAAAAAGAGCAATAAAAAACCCTGACCATGAGGCCAGGGTTTTATTTTTTACTGAGCCATTGCCTGTTCTAAAGCAAGTGCGAGCTGGTCGCCACAGGATGTCTTCTTAAATCCACATGTGTTTCCCTTGAGGA
>JAKSTK010000067.1 GCA_024402615.1 Treponema sp. | reverse complement strand
TGTTCAATACAACGTATTCAGAGTCTGTAAGTTCAACACCGTATTTTGCGATTGGAGAACCGAGTGGACCCATACAGAAAGGAATAACATACATTGTACGACCGTGCATACAACCTGTATAAAGACCTTTCATAGTAGCTTTCAATTCTTTTGGATCAATCCAGTGGTTTGTTGGACCAGCATCTTCTTCTTTTACAGAAGAGATGAATGTACGAGCTTCAACACGAGCAACATCACTAGGAAGTGAGCGGAATAAGAAAGAGTTTTCTTTCTTTGCGAGTGGAGTAGCAAGACCAGCTTTAACACATTTCTGCATTAATTCGTCATACTCTTTTTTAGAACCATCACAAACTACAACATTGTCTGGTTCACACATTTTAACACATTCTTCAATCCAAGCTTTAATCTTGGCATTTTTAATGTCATTAACTGTCATTTAGGACTCCTTATCTATATGATGATCTCTTAGTTTTGTTTCCAAAAGACCCAAAATATACCAATCATAAATATAATGATTTTAAACAGTTAATTCAATGTAAAAAAAAGCAGTTTCCATGGTGGAAACTGCTTAATTAGGAGGCTTTATAAAAACTATTTTTTATTCAAAGTTAAGCCTGGATAGAGAATAAATCTCCGGCCATAGGCTGTGCTCCATTCAAAATATATGGAGTCTGAAGGGCTGCCTGTAACTGTTTCTGATAATTCTGAATCAAAACATCCGCCTGTTTGTCAGAAATATCTGTTACCGGTTTACTTGCTTCATTTTTAATTGCTGCCATACGATCAATAAGGGAATTCAAAATACGGATTTTAGAAATTGAAACTCCGCTCTGTCCTGAAGAAGCAGCAACACCAGAAACATGATCAAAATGAGAATACAGCAAAGCAGACTTAGATACAGGTACATAAAGTTTACCTGATGCCGAAGCCATTACTGAGGATGCTGTGTATGTATTCATGTTTCCAATAGATGAAGTCATAATAAATACCTCTTCATCTTTTTTATCGGTGAATGAAAAAAATAGATTAGTTTTTTTTAGATTTTTGAAGAAAAATTGTAGTTTACTTGTGGAAAATTAGTTATCGAATACTTTTTTCTGCCATTCTGCTTCAAGTTCTGGAAGTGAAGGAACTGTATCATCTGGCTGAGCGGCAACTGCAATAGAAAGATATTCTTCTACAACATTTGCTTTGTATGTTTCCCAGCGTGGAGGAAGCTTCTGTGAAGTTTTTAATAATTCGGCAGGTGGAAGATTTGTAAGCAGCTGAGTGTAATAAACTGGCAGAATATGATCAGTTACTTCGCGGAGAGAAGAGAAACCTCCCGCAATACCAAACATTTCTGTGTTCAAATCAAGCTGACTTTTTCGTTCAAGAATCTGCTTTTGTGTTTCAGAATCAAAGAACCAGGCAATAAATTCAGAAGCCCCAGGCTGATTACGGGCGTCTTTATAAATTCCCATAGTAGTAAAGGTATCTTCAATTGGAAGCTGATTTTCGGAAGTAATCCAGCGGTAATCAATGGAAAGATTCTGATCTTTCATGTTCATTAAAAGTTTATCACTGGTTGTATAGGCAAAAAGGGTTCTTCCAGAAGTAATCTGACGGTAATCTGGCATAAACAGATATTTAAAGTCAAAATCCCGTTCTTCCTGTGCAGATTTATTTTCTGTAGTAATCCAGTTTTTTAAATCTTCAATAGTTTTGTCTAATTGCTGTGGGTTATAAACAATCTGATTTTTTTCTTCACGGAAATCAACATTGTTTAATTTTGCCATAAGATAAAGGAAGTTTGCATCGGCAGAAGGAACAAAACCGATTCTTGTAAAACTGCCGTTTCTTTTTTTCTGGTTATAGGAAGCCGCGATTGTGCGGATATTTTCTGGAGTAAGAGTATAGTTTTCTGTAATAAGATTACTGTTTTCTTTAGAGAAAATAATTGCAGGAATATTAAAACTTACAGGTAAAAGATACTGACTGTTTCTGTGTTTTCCTGCGGAAAGTAACTGTGTGTAGAAAACTTCTGATGATAATTTATTGAAGTCAAAAAGATAATCCAGAGATTTGAAATTTTTGTGAGTTTTATCGGAACAAAGCCAGGAGCCTACAATTATATCAGGTGGAAGTTCATCCTTTGCAGGTGGCATAGAAAGGGCTGGATTTTCTTTATAAACGAGAATTGCTTTATTACCCGGATGAGTTGTGTTGAAAAGCTCACAATACTGTGCAAACTCTGCACAACTGGTCCAGATAACAATTCTTTCGGAAGGCTGTTCTTTACAGCTGGTAATTCCGGTAAGAGCCAGAAGCGAGAAATTCAGAATAAAAATAAAACGAAAAAACTGCTTTAGTCTCAAACCGGATAACCTTACATTGATTCAGCTACGCTGTAAATGCTTGCGTAAACTGCTTCGATTTTTTCTTCATCAATACTTGAGAATGCAACACGGAGAGTATTTGCATCAATCTGAATGATACCAATTCCTTCCTGTGCAAGAAGTTTTTTACGGATATCTTCTGCATTACCAGTTTTTACATTGAAACTCATGAAGTAACCAGAGTTGAATGGAAGTGGTTCAAGAACAGAAGATTTATGTGTTGTAACGAACTTCTTAACAGCATCGTAACGGCGCTGGAGCATTGCTCTAAGTTCTTTTTTCTGTGCAGCATGTTCTGGATCTGCAAGTGCTTTCATTACCAGAGTCTGTGATGGAGTTGAAGAACAAGAAACAGAAGAACGGATTGCAGACATGAATTTTGTTGTAAGTGCTGAAATCTGTGCATCGTTCAGTCCTTTTGAACCAAAGGTGATGAAACCTGTTCTGAATCCCCATGCAAAGTCTTCTTTTGTTGGACCATCAGCTTTAATTGCAAGTACATTTTCGTGAAGATCACAAAGGTAAGCAAAGAGAGACTGTGGTTCAATATCATCTTCGTAGTTTAATCCAAAGTATGCATCGTCAGAAAGAACAATAACTTTTTTGCCGCTTTCTGCAATTTCTTTTACGATTTTTACCAATGCTTTGGCTTCATCTTTTGTTGGAGAATATCCAGATGGGTTCTGTGGGAAGTTCAAAATAACACGAACAGAACCATATTTTTCTGCATCAGCTTTCATTTTTGCTTCGATATCAGGAATGTTGAACTTTCCGTTTTCAAAACATTTGAACTGATGGAATTCAGCATTACATCTTGCAGAAGCAATTAATTCATAGTTGTCCCAGCAAGGATCAGCAGCCAGTAAAGGTTTTCCTGGTTCTACAAACAAGTCACAAACGTAAGAAAGAACTGCTGTAAGTCCTGGTACCAGAATTGGTGTTGAGAATTTTTTATCTTTTAATGATGGATTTTTTTCAATGATTTTTTCTTTCCAGATATTGCGTAAGTCTGGATTACCTGCAGTTTTTGCATAAGCAACTGTTTCTCTTGGACCGAGAGCTGGCATATTCTTTTTGTAAGATTCCAATTCTACTGGAACGCCACCAGCTACACACATACCAATTGTACCATTGGCTGTTTTAGCATCTTTTGCTGCTTCTCCACCCTGAGAGATAATACCGTTTGGAAAATACAGGCGTGTACCCATTTCAGACATGAGACCGTCGACTACAGAACCTTTTAAGGTTTCATTCAATTCTTGTGCTAATGGATTAATCATAATGATTAAATTATGCAAATTTCACGGGTTTAGTCAATTATAGTGTATAAATATACAGTTGGTTTTGCATAAATATACATATAGCGCTGTTTGTATAGTTTGCACTGTTGTTTTACTCTGTCCCTTTTGTAATACCGTTATTTTACTCTGTCCCTTTTGTAATAAAATGTAGTGCATTTGAACACAGTGGGTAAAAAATGTTATACTTCGGCTATGAATAATGAAGTTAAATCTATTGTAGAAAAAGCTCGTGCAGAAGCTGCCAAACGTCTTGTTGGACAGGAAGCACTTGTTGATGATATTTTGACTGCTTTTATTGCCGGCGGTCATGTTTTGCTGGAAGGTGTTCCAGGACTGGCAAAAACTCTTGCAGTAAAAACTGTGGCAGAAATTCTTGGATTGAATTTTAAACGAATTCAGTTTACTCCAGATTTGTTGCCTGCAGATGTTACTGGTACTTTAATTTATGAGCAGGGAAAGGGAACCTTTACAGTTCGCAAAGGTCCTGTTTTTTCCAATGTAATTCTTGCAGATGAAATCAACCGTGCACCTGCTAAAGTTCAGTCAGCAATGCTGGAAGCAATGGAAGAGCATCAGGTAACTATTGGTGAAACTTCCTATGCTTTGCCAGAACCATTTTTTGTTCTTGCAACTCAGAACCCTGTTGAACAGGAAGGAACCTACAATCTTCCAGAAGCTGAATTGGACCGTTTTTTAATGAAGCTGGTAGTTCAGTATCCAACAGCAGAAAATGAACACGCAATTATTAAAACCTGCGGTAAAGCTCCAAATGTACCTGTAAGACCAATCATTTCTGAGTCAGATATTAAACTTATGAAAGAACAGGTTGAAAAAGTAACCTGTGATGAAAAATTGATTGATTACATTGTTTCAATTTTGAAAGTAACTCGTCCTGCTGCTGATTCTCAGAAACAGGATTCTCACGATATTACTCACTATATCCATATTGGTGCATCTCCTCGTGCGGGAATTGCTATGCTTCAGTGTGCAAAGGTTCACGCTGCTTTTGCGGGTCGTGATTATGTTTTGCCGGAAGATATTAAAGCTGTTGCAAATAATGTTTTGCGTCATCGTCTTGTTCTTTCTTATGAAGCCGCTGCAGATAATATTTCTGCTGATGAAATTATTTCCCGCATTCTGGACTATATTCCAGTTCCATAAGTTTTACTGGAAATTGTATAACAGACAGGAATTTATACTGTGGGTATTTTAAATTCTCAGGAATCATTAGTAAAAAAAGCCTCATATCTCCGTATTGCTGCTGCTGATTTAGCAGAAGGAATGAAAACCGGTAATTTTAAATCTCTGTACCGTGGTCAGGGAATTGAATTTTCCGGGGCCCGTGAATATATCCGTGGTGATGATATCCGTTCAATTGACTGGAACGTTACTGCAAGAATGGGCCGTCCTTTTGTAAAGGTTTTTGAAGAAGAACGGGAACTGCAGATTTTTATTGTTCTGGATTCTTCTCTTTCCATGCAGTTAGGTGACGGCAGAACTTCAAAATATGAATCGGCAGTTGAAACTGCAGCGTTAATTGCAATTGCCGCAGAAATGAACCAGTGTCCGGTGGGGGCAGTTTTCTTTGACGGAGCAATTCATTTTTCCTGTTCTCCTGTAGCAGGTCGTGAACAGACAATGCTTTTGCTTACCCGTCTTGATAAAGCCCCGGAAGAACCTGTAAACGGGTCTGTTCTGGGAAATGCTCTGACAGGTGCTGGTAAACTTCTGAAAAAGCGTTCACTGGTTTTTATTCTTTCTGATTTTAGAAGCGCCGGCTGGGATAAGCCTTTAATCAATCTGGCTCATAAAAATGATGTAGTTGCCATAAGACTTCAGAATTCTTTTGATATTCAGCTTCCGGAAATGGGTGTTGTTCCTTTTGTAGATACAGAATCCGGCGAAAAAATGATTTTACCAACTTCTTCGGAACGATTTAAGCGGGAATGGAAGCTGCAGAATGAAAATCGGGTACGACGCTGGAAAGATTTGTGTAATAAACATGGAGTTACTCCGGTAGTTATGAATTCAACCGATGAACCGGTAAAAATATTAAGTTCAATTTTCACCCATAAAGCTACAGGTATTAAGAGGTAGGATATGTTGTGTTTAGAATCCCGCCAGATGTTGAACCTGAAGCAGGTTTATATTGGCGATATTGTTCAAGTTCATAAAACTTTTTCTACAGAATCTCCGGCAGTGCTTGCTGCTGCAGAAAAAAAAGCAGATTTGTCTCTGGAATATTTTGTTGATAAAGTTGATTTTTCTAAATGTGAATTACGCTCCGTAAAGCTTTCTTCTGCGGGTATAAATCAATATGAACTCACCGTAGAATTTGTTCCATGGGATATTACTATTCTTCAGCTGCCAGATTACAACTTAAGTAAGGCAGTTGGAAATACAGAAGGGGAGTTTGGAATTGGATTTGAGTCTATAGAAATTACTTCTCTTGTGGCGCAACAGGGAGTTACTGGAATAAAAGAACAGACTCCTCCTTTACTGCTGCCGGGAACTGCTTACAAACTGTATGGTGTAATTCTTTTATTTGTTATTTTGCTGACTCTGCTTATACGTATGCTGATAAAACATAAGGCTGTAATTCAGTTTATAAAAGATACTGCACAGAAAATTAAATACAGAAGAAACTGTAAGGCGGCAATCCGGCTGCTGACAAAAATCAAAGAAGATTCAGAAATTTCTGCTCATGAAGCCGCAGAGAAAATGCAGCAGATTATGCGCAATTATCTGGAGGTTCGCCTTGATTATCCGTTTACTAAAACAGTAACCAGTGAATTCAGCAAGGCTTTTGCCAGTGCGGTAGATTCAGATCTTATTGACTACAAAATAGAATATTGTTCGGAAATTAATACAATTTTCCTCCGTACAGATTATCTTCGTTACAGTAATAATGCTGTTTTTGCAGAAGGTGAAAAAGAAAAACTTACAGAGTCTTTGATTTCTTCAATTTTGGGAATTGAAAAGCCTGTAAAAATTAAAAAAGAAGAAGTACCAGTGGAGGAACAGATAAGATGATGTTTAGTTTTCAGAATCCTTCAGCTTTCTATCTTCTGCTGTTGATTCCCGTTTTGTTTATTTTACGTAAACTTAAGATTTTTACAAAAATAACTTTTCCTGCTGTACTTTCAGACTGGAACGGAAAATCTTTTGAATGGAAAGAACCTTCTCGAAAATTTTTCTCTGCAGCCGGTAATCTTTTACTGCTGATTGCTTTCCTTACAATGGTAGCAGCTTTTGCAGATCCAAAAATTACTCATCAGGAAAAAATTTATACAACTTTAGGAACAGATGTTGTTTTTGTTGTAGATACAAGTCCTTCTATGGCGGCAAAGGATGTTAATGGCGGAAATCGTCTTGAAGCGGCAAAAAAGACAATCCGTGAGCTATTGGTTTTACAGGATGGATTTCGTTATGGAGTTGTAGCACTTGGTTCACAGGCTTCTGTTCTGGTTCCTCCAACTTCTGATAAATCAGTTTTTAATAAACGGCTGGAAGAACTTCAGGTTGGTTTTTTAGGAAACGGTTCTGCTATTGGAGACGGATTAAGCACTGCTGTTTGTCATCTTGCCAGTTCATCTGCTCCAAAACGCTGTATTATTCTTCTTACAGACGGCGAAAATAACAGCGGAGAAATTCATCCTGAAACTGCTGCAAACCTGGCAAAGGCAAACAAAATCAAAATCTTTGTTGTTGGTATTGGAACAAAAGGGTCTGTCCCTATTGAATATACTGATCCTGTTACCGGAAGACTTTATGCCGGTTATCTGGATTCTAACTTTAATTCTGATTCTCTTCAGAAAATTGCGGCTTTGTCGGAAGGTCGATATTTTGAAGCTAGAACCACAGAGGAATTGCTTTCAACCTTGAGTGTTGTTGCAAAAACGGAATCAGTTGCACAGAGTTTTACTTACCGTAGCAGCGAACAGCTTTACTACGATAAATTTCTCCTGGTGGCTGTTATTTTATTTGTTGTTTCCTGGATTCTTAAACGAGTACTGCTGAACGAAACTGTATAGGTGATTTATGACTAATTTTATTTGTGAACGACCATATGCTTTATTTCTCCTCCTGCTTTTGATTCCAGTATTTTTATATCTTTTTATAAAGCTGCGTGGTTATGATTTTGATCAGAAATATGACAAAAAAAGTAATCACCGTATGTTTTCTTTTAAAAAGATGATTGTTATCCGTACAGTTTTCAGAAGTCTTGCCTGGTGTATGCTGGTACTGGCTTTTTCTAAGATTTACTGGGGAACTTATTTAGCTCCGGTACAGAAAACTGGTACTGCGGTAAGTTTTGTTTTTGATATTTCCAACAGTATGAAGGCTCCTGACGGTCCAGATTATAAAACCCGTCTGGAATCTGCCGGGGTTTATGCCAGACTTCTTTTAAAAAATATGAATCAGAACAGTTCGGTTTCAGTTGTTCTTGCAAAAGGTGATGGAGTTCTGGCAATTCCTCTTACAGAAGATTACGCCCAGATTGAATCGCTGCTGGATTCTCTTTCTCCGGATATGATGACTGCTCCAGGTTCCAGTCTTGGAAAAGGACTTTTGAAGGCAAAAGAATCATTCCCTGAAAATTATGCTTCTGCCGGAAGAATCTGGCTTTTTACAGATGGAGAAGAAACTGACAATCACCTTAAGACTGCTTTGTCTGAATGTATTAAAGCGGGACTTCCTGTTTCAATTGTTGGATTTGGTACAGAAAGAGGAACTTCTGTTTTTGCGGGAGATAATAAAACTCTTGTAACAACAACATTAAAATCAGAAAAAATAAAAGCAACTATTGAAGATGCACAGAAAAATATGGGCTTTTACAAAAATCAAACTCCTGTAATTTATGTAGATTCAGTAGAAAAAGGTTCTGCTTATAAACTGCTTTCTCAGCTTACAGAAGCATCAAATCAGATTATTACTTATGAAGCAAAACCTGTTCCTCGTTATAAAATGTTCCTGCTGATTGCAATTCTTTGTTTTGCCTTTAGTTTTATTTTTACGGAATTTGATTTTAATCGTTTCCGCTCAAAGGCAGGCAAACATTCTCTTGGATTAATTGTCGTTATTTCTGCTTTATTTACAGGCTGTTCTTCTCACACAATGGATACATTAAAGGGTACTTTATCTTTTCACCAGCAGAATTACAGTCATTCCGTTTCCTGCTATCTCAAAGTTGTAAATGAAGCAGGGGAAGAAGAAAATCAGCGGCTTTTAGATTACGCACTTTATAATCTGGGAACTGCTTATTCAAAAATGGGAGAAGAAGCTGCTGCCATGGAGCGTTATGGTCAGATTTCTGAAAATGCTCCGGAAACCATTAAATATTCTGCTTTTTATAATGCCGGGGTAATTGCCCATAAAAACGGAGATTATGAACTGGCTTATGATTATTTTAAAAAGGCACTGGAAGTAGACAGCACCAGTATAGAATCAAAAATTAATATGGAACTTTCTTTGCAGCAGGCGCAGGTGGATGTAAAACACGCCCAAAGCGAAATGACTCCTGCTGCCGAAGAAAATAATTCTTTGCCAGAAATGGAAAAAGCTATTTTTGAACGGATTCGTGAGAATGATCAGAAACAGTGGAAAAACAGTGAAGCACCTCAGGGACAAAATCTGGCAGAGGATTACTAATAGGATTTTTATATGATTTTAAGAAATTCAGGAAAAAAACTTGTACTTATTTGTACTCAGCTTTTACTTTCCTTTTTTATATTTGCACAGGGATATTTAACCAATGCTATTTTGCGTGAGTTAAGAGTTGCTCCAGAAACAGAACAGCAGTTTTATACAAATACAGATGTAAAGTTTCAGGTAATAATTCCGTATGTAAATCCTTCTCAGGTTGATGTTTCTGCACCAGAACAGAGTGATATTGTTACTTTTCAGAGTATGAGACGTTCTGCAGTTGCAGCAACAGAAAATTCTCCTTTAGGAACTAAAATTGAACTGGTTTTCCGTTTTTCTAAAAAAGGAACTTATAAATTACCATCTCTGGTTGTGCGAATCAGAAATATTCCCCGTCAGATTCAGTTTAAGGAAATCAGTGTAAATATTAATCCAATGGAACAACTGCCACTGATGATTGTTGAATTTGAGGATGGTACACAGGTTTCTTCTGAATTTGATTCTCCAAAACAGCCGGTAATAAATACTCCTGCCGGAAAAAAATTGAAGCTGAAGATTTATTTGCAGTATGGTATGCAGCTTATTCAGTTTAATCATAGTTTGCCGGTGGATTCTATTTTTACTCAGACAGCAACTTACGAAATTACAGAATTAAAATATCGCGAAAAGATTTTCTCTGAGCAGCTGGTGCCTGTTGCCGACTACGAATGGACTCCTCTGTCAAAAGGTAAAATTGCTTTCCCAAAATTTGGTTTTACAGTAATTGCCTATAACGGAAATAAATATGATTTGTTTATGCCAATTTTCACAATCAATGTGGAAGATCCTGTAGCTGCAGAGGAAGATTCTTCTGGAATTGAATTCTTTACTGCCGCATTTGATTTTTCTTCTGAACAGGAAAAAGGTCAGGAAATAAAAGTTGTTTCAGAAGAGGAATGTAAAAAACTTGTTGAACTGAGAAGTGCAGAACGGCACGGGGTGTGGTTTAGTGCAGCCAGTAAACGCAAGGCTTTTGAACGGGAATTGGGATTGCCAGATAAGCAGGGAGAATTTCCAGTAATAATTTTCTATTTATCTGTAGTTTTTGTTGTACTTTCAGCAGTTATTTTTTGTATATTTATAAAGAGGAAAAAACATACTGGCAGTGTTTTTGTTGCAGTTTTGTTCATCTGCAGTTTATCACTGTTGATTTTTTCCTGGGCACGAAAAAGTGTTGTGTATGCAGTAACTTTAGATACAGCCCTTTGTTCTATTCCTGAAGACATTGCAGAAGCAAAATCAAAGCTGGTTGCAGGCAGTCGCGTAAAGGTAACAGAACAAACTGACAAGTGGGTGTATGTAAAAACTGGTGATATTGCAGGCTGGTGTCCAAAAGAAAAAGTTTTAATCATAAGGTAACTGCCATGGATATGAATGATATTTTGAATCAGTGGGATAAGATTCAAAGCGATAAAGTTCGTAAGCAGAAAGAAAGCGGTAAAAATCAGGTTTCTCACAAAAAGGCAAATGCTCCAACTCCAGAAGAAAAAGCAGCTGCTGCAGAAAAGGATTTTGAAGCTCAGATTGCAGCAGAAAATTCAAAACAGATTAATCCAATGGAATTCTGGCTTCGCCGCTATGGAACTGTTGATAAAGATAAAATAGCAGAAGAAACGGAAGAACGAACAAAAGAAACCGATAGAAATTATCTTATAAATATGCGTCCCGAAGCTCGTATTGATTTGCATGGATTAAGACAGGCCGAGGCAGAAGAACGCTTGAACTGGTTTATTACTGACTGTACCCGTAAAGGAATCCGCAAAGTGATGATTGTTCACGGAAAGGGAATTCACACTCACGGTACAGATCCTGTACTGGGTGAATTAGTCCGCAAATTTATTGAAAGAGATAAGCGTTGTGGAATGTCTGGTCATCCAAAAACAAAACAGGAAGGCGGAACAGGTGCAACCTGGGTTATTTTGAAATAAGGAAATTGATTAGTGAATTATTACGAAGAATTAGGATTAGATAAAACAGCATCTGCTGAAGATATAAAAAAAGCTTACAGAAAACTTGCTTTCCAGTATCATCCGGACAGAAATCCAGATGATAAAGCTGCAGAAGAAAAGTTCAAAAAAATCTCTGCGGCTTATGATGTTTTAGGTGATGAAGAAAAACGCCGCCAGTATGATTTAACTGGCAGTGATTCATATGACTCTTCCGCTTATGGAAATCAGCAGAATACATATACTTACCGCCGTTATTATGGCAGTCAGCAGGGTGGTTCACAGCAGAATCCATTTACAGATGAAGATACTTTCTGGCAATGGTTTAATGAAATGAATCGTGCACAGAATGAAGCTAACCGCCGTAATGATTATAGATGGAATCAAAACTATCAGAATTATTATGAAAACCGCAGACCAACAAATAAACGAATTTTAGACAGATTGATTAGAAGTTTAGCGCAGACCATAATAGGAATTATGCTGTTTCCATTTCTCTCTGCAGTATTCCCAATAATCGGATTTGTTATTTCGATTGTTTTAATTGGTTCGGGACTCAGTGGAGTTTTTTCTTCCTTTGCGTTGCTGCGTCAGTTAAATAGAAAACGAGACCGCAGAAAGTAACACGGTCTCGTTTTGGAATTATTTTAAGAAATTTTTATTTGTCTCCAGAAGAACGACAAATACGGAATCCAACTCCTTTACCAGTCAAAACACCATTCAGAAACGTTTCCTGACATATCATAGATTCCTAATTCATTTGGTGCTTTTCCTCCAACCTGTCGAGAACCAAAACCTGGACCACCTGGAGTAAATCCATCAACTGATTTTCCAGTTGGTAATCTGAAACCTCTTTTTGAAGAATCCATATAACAGGTGAGCTGGTTAATGTCTTCATAAGGAGTTGTGAACTCTTTGTCGTGATAATAAACCAGTTCTTTAGTATCTTCTCCAAATACTGCTTTTGTAAATTTCATTACTGTGTTATTTACAGAAAAACCTTCAGTTTACAGTTCTCCAATGTAATACTTTTTCTTTCCGCGGCGGAAAATCAGAATCTGACCTTCCAGGGCCATAGCTTTTGTTACAACCATAGTTTCATCATTTACAACTTCGCCGTTGATTGAAATAGCGTTGTTTTTAATGAATTCACGAGCTTCGCGTTTTGAAGATGCCATACCGTTATTTACAAGAACATCAACCAATGGAAGTTCTTCTGCAAATTTGAAAGTAGGAACACCTTTCATACCTGTCATAATATCTTTTACTGCAAGGCTCTTAAAATCACCTGCAAAAAGTTTTTCACTTACAGAAACTGCATTGTTTGCTTCTGCTTCTCCGTGAAGATCTTTTACAATCTGCCATGCCAGAGTTTTCTGTGCAATACGCTTTTCTGGAGCAGCAAGATGTTCTTC
>JAKSTK010000066.1 GCA_024402615.1 Treponema sp. | reverse complement strand
CAGTTGCATTCGGTCACTGGGGTAAAGCACTTTACGAAGTATTCAAATACGTTGGTGTACCAGTAGAAGAAATTGGATACAACCAGCCAGCAGGCGTTCGCTATCCAACCGAAAATCCATTCGCATAATAGAAAGTCATGCTGAACTAGTTTCAGCATCTCATTAAAGTAAAAAAAAGACCTTCTTCGAAAGAGGAAGGTCTTTTTTTTACGGGCGTTCCCCTCCGCTGCGCTACGGGTCGCTTTGTTCCAGTTTCCGCTATCGCTCCAGCCTCCTCAGCAACATAAATGTTGCTTCCGGTGGCCGCTTCGCGACTTTCACAGCGCTAACGCGGGTTTTAGGGCGTACGAAACTTGTTTCGTTGCCCTAGGCGAGAGGGTGGTGAGCAACGAAGTGCGAGCCAGGGGGAGACTTCCCCCTACTTATAAATTTTCCACACAATCTTCAAAACATTCTCGGTATAAAAGATAAGAAAAAATTTATCGAAAAACGATAAAAAATTATTGACAAAAGAAACTGTTGCCGGTATATTTGAATTATCGATAAACGATAAATATTTATCGTTTCAATGCATGCTGAATTATTTTTACTAGAGGAACAGAAAATGAAAAAATTAAATAAGGTTATTGTAATTGCTTCAAAAGTATTTGAAGTAGGTAGTTGGATTGGTGTTGCTGCAGCAATTATCATGTGTTTTGCAATTGGTTTTAGAAATACAGGAATCTCTGAATTTTTTGTAGAAAATTCTGGTAATGTTATTCTTTCTGAAATGAGCAGTGGTGGATTTACTATTTATCCTGTTGATAATACAAATCCTGATGTTTGTTTTGGTTCATTAATGACCTTCTTTGTTTCAATGATTTTTACATCAACACTCACTGCAATGATTTTCAGAAATATCTTTTTGATTTTTAGAACTGTAGAGGGTAAAACAAAATTTGCAGAAGGTGTAACTCCTTTCCAGAAACCGGTTATCAGAATGGTAAGAGAAATAGGAATTTTCTGTGTTAGTATTCCTGTTATTAATCTGATTATTTCAATAATTGCAAAAGCTGTTATGGGTGCCGATGCTATTGAAACCAGTGTAGAAATGATGGTATTAATTTTTGGTCTTGTGATTATTGCGTTGAGTCAGTTCTTTGCTTACGGAATGGAACTGGAATCTGATGTAGAAGGATTGGTTTAATATGAAGAAAATTGTTCTTGAACTTGATGTAATGATGGCAAAACGCCACATGTCCTTAAATGAACTGGCAGAAAAAGTTGGAATTACAAATGTTAATCTTTCAAAAATTAAAAATAATAAGGTTAACGCAATCCGATTTAATACACTGGAAGGAATCTGCGATGCATTAGATTGTACTCCAGGTGATATTTTGAAACTAGAAGAATAAATCATGTTTCATAAAGCTCTCTTCATTTAGAAGAGGGCTTTTTTTTAGACAATTTAACCTCAGTAGTAAAGTTTAAAAATATCCTGGATTGCGAAGTAGGCTGGTTTGGGGTTGAAGTCTTTATCCCAGAGACGGGTTGTGGTTTTATCGGTGGATGAAAGAACATAATGATCTTGAACACCAAAGAAGGAAACACAGGTAATGTTGGCATTTCCGCCACCATTAGTATCAAGACTTTGCAGGAGTTTGAAAACAGAAGCGTATCGTTCTGCCTGTTCAATAAACTGCTGAGAAGTTTCTTCCTTTACGGGGATTGACCATTCTGTCAGCTGAATTTCCAGACCTAATTCTGCATAGTTATTAATTGCTTCTTTTATCAGTCTTAAATCAGGACTTTTTAAATCCCAGTAGCCTTGAATTCCAATTCCATCGATTAATCCTTTTTCCTTAAGAGATTTACACAGATTATAAATATACTGTCGCTTTGTTTTTCCAATGGCACCGTAATCATTGTAGAAAAGTTTTACTTCCTGGTCTGCATATTTACGGGCAATAGAAAAAGCTACTTCCGGATAATCAGTTCCAATAGTCTGGTACCATCCGCTGTCATTCTTAGAGTTTACAATTCTGCACATAAAATCAGTTGCTCTGTCCCCATTGTCCGGATCTACCGCTTCGTTTACTACATCCCAGCAATATACTGTCCCTGGATAATTTGTCTGAACATAAGTCATATATTGGCTGATGTAACTGTCCAACCGTTCAATCATTACTTCCCGGGAAACATAGGCACCTTCCGACTTGTAGCCTTCTTTAAAGAACCATTCTGGTGTCTGACTATGCCAGACTAGGGTATGTCCCCGCACTTTTACGCCATTTTCCGAACACCAGCGGAGAGTAGGATCAAGTACAGAAAAATCTAAGGCAGGTTGCTCTGTCCCTTTTGTAAGATTTTTTTGTGAACCATCCTGTTTTAAAATATATGAAGGCTTCATAAGATTTGTTGAAGTACAGCTGCTGAATTCTGTTTTTACAATATTCATAAATTGCGGAACTTTAACAGCACTGTCACCACTATAACCACCGGTAATTCCACAACCAATCTTAAAATAATCAGCACATAAATCTTTTAAAGGAACTGCTTCAGGTTCAATTTCTTTTGCAGAATCATTATAAATAACATCGGTTGGAAATAAAGAAGACTGGGTGTAAAGGTATCGGGCGGTGATTTGTTTATCTGGAAGGCTGTAGATAACTTTTAATGGTTTATAAAAGTGCAGGGAATCATATTCAGAGGCTTCTACCGTAAAATCAACAATTTGCTCTGTCCCTTTTGTAACAAACTGCCAGTCCGAAACAAACTCCTGCAAGGTTTTATTTGCTTTAAAGCTGGAATCCATACGGTAATAGGCTCCTTCAAGGTTTCCATTTTTTACGAGTGTTCCAATTCCTGTGGCAGAAATAATCCGTTTATTAATTTCTTCTGGAGCGGAAATATTAGTGTTTTGTTTTGCGCTCGAATTTGTGGTTCCGCAGGAAACAATCATAAGAGTTGTAAGTACTGCGGAAATAATGAGTTTAATTGTCTTTAAGAGTTTCATATCCTAATTATAAAGGATAAAAATCAGTCTTCGTTAAAACTAACAATAATTTCTAAACCATTGGCAAAAGTTGTTTTTTGAATTGTATGATCTTCATTCAGGTATTCATGATTTGTCATTTCTACACCGGCAGTTTGAACAAGAATATCGTGAGAAGCTTTATAACTTTGAACAAAACGGTCTTTGTTTTCTCTAAAATACTGTTCGTTCAAAATCCAGAACATTGGTGGAACTGCATACAATTGATTAAATTTATCCCGCTTATCCCAGACTGCAGGTAATTTGTTGTTGTAATCACCCCAGTACCACATAGCAACACAGGCATCGTGATAAACCAGTTCCCACAAAGGTAATCGGCGTTTTTCATTTACCTGATATTCTGTAATCTGAGGAGGAATTTCGTCGTAGATTTTCTCCATTTTACGGCCTGCATCTTCTACACGGTATGGCCCAAGACTCATCATTCCTTCAAAATAATCACAAACCGGAACAACAAAATCCATGCCGGTTTCACTTCCCGTAACAAGATTATAATCCCGGCTGGCAATAGAAAGCAGGTCGATTCTGTGCTGCTTACATTCTGTTCTTGTCATTGGATGGTCTGGAGAATAACATTCGCGCAACTGTTCTGCTGTAGCTGTATCAAAAAAGCGGGAACCAAAGGCGTATTTGCTCATTTCCTCAGAAATCTTCTTTCTGGCATAATCAGGGGCAACGACATCACAAAGGCAGGAACAGCGAATCATATCTCCATTTTTTGTTTCTATCGGCCATGCACCGCGCAAACTTCCATCTCTTTCCCGAACAATATCCTGTGGAAAAGCTTCTGGCAGCCAGTCCTCCGAAACATGATTTAATTGTTTGTATTTTGAAGGATCCATTACATCCTGGTAAATATCATAGCGACCGGTAAGAACTCCTAAATCATTGATTTTGGCTACTTGATTTGGTGATTGTTTATTGCTCCAGAAAATCTGATCAATTCCACTGTCCAAGAGTTCTTTTACAAATGGTTCAGGATAGTGCCCGTCCCATTCCCAGAACCAGCACCAGATATTTACTGCACCAAGCAGCTGATCAATTCGTTTTGCACCTTCTTCACCGCGCTGTGCCTTTTTTTCGGCAAAGGTAACAAGAGTTCCCTGTTCTTTTGCATACTGGCGGTAAGTTTTGGCAATTGCAACATGATTTCCTTCTGTAAGAAAAGTTTGAGTCAGTTTTCGTTCGTAACCAAAGTTTCCTTTCTGACTATACCAGATTGTGCTGATGCTGTTAGTATCTCCATCATTCATTCTGATAGCGGCATCATCAGGGGTATTAATAATAGAAACAAATCCAGAACCATCTTTATCATTTGTAATTCCAAAGAAAGGCATACAAATTCCGTGTCCACTAAAAGCCGCCAATTCCCATTTATAGAAATCGGTTTCATTCCAGTTTACTCTGACCCCTTCGTTCATTGGGATTACCATGTAATCTCCAGCCGAAGTAATCATTTTTTGCGGGAATTCAATATTTGTATTCATGGGAGTTATTGTGGAATTCTGATCCAGAGTTTCCATTTTCACAGAATATTCAATTTTATTTGATATAAGTTCTGACTTAAGTTCAATAGCACTTTTTGAAGCAATATTAATTCCTGAAATTATAAAAGCATTGCCTTCAGTTTTTGCAGAGGAGATAAGAATTCCAGACAGAGGAGTGGTTCCCTGTGAGTAGGTTTTGTTTATTCTTTTGTCTGTAATCTGGAAAGAGGCACTGGCTGGATTGCAAATTACTTTAAGGTAGTCATTTTCTAAAGAAAGCGATTCATTTATTACTTTGGTTTCAATTTTTTCGAAAGTGGTTTCCTTTATTTTTACAAAAGTATTTCCAGTACCAATAAAGCGAGGTTCAATAGTGGCAGCGTTTTCTGGCAGATTGATGATTGAAAAAACAGACTGGTAGCCGTTTTTCGGAAAGGCTGAAGTTTCTCCGTAAGTCCAGTTAATTACTTTATCATCAGAATCTCTGATAACATAGCAAAGGGTAAATTTACCAGAGGCAACAAAAATCCTGGAAGAAAGTAAAAACTTACTGTTTGCTTCACTTGAGTCTACAGGTAATTTACCAAGTATCGAAATGCTGAAGTCTTCATTTCCAGTGTAAGTAAAGTCGAAGGTCTGAAAATCCCCTTCTGCTGAAATAGTACTGCTGGCACAGTTTTCTTCCCGTCCCCAGATTCCCCATTTGGACATTTCTTTAAGTGGAATTTCAGTTTTAGATCCTTCAATTGGAAGGTCAATAATTTCTTCAATTCCATCTGGAGAGAAGGCAGGCCTTGATTCTACCGTCTGCTGCTGATTAGTGGCACAACTGCTTAACATACATAATCCAATTAAAAATAATGAAAGTCTTTTCATGGGAATATTTTATCATGTAAATGGGAATTAGCAATTAAGTAGAATTGTCAGTATAAAAAACGAAAAATAATAATTTGTTAGGAACTGTGAAAAATAACAATATATTTGGTTTTTGTATAAATGATTCGTTTTTTTCAGATTACAGAAAACTGTGGATTATTTGAATTTTGTGTGGAGAATATTATATTTATGATTATAGCAAATGAGTAGTGGAGAGAATCAGGCGCTAATTTCTACACTAATTATTTAAAAATATCTTATTTAAAAATCTAACGGAGAAAAAAATGAAAAAATCAACTAAGCTCATTGGTGCTGCCTTGGTAGCATTGAGCTTCCTGTCTGTATCATGTATCAATGATACAAAAGATGAATCTGGAACACATTCTAAACCAGAAAATCCTTCAAAACCAACAGAAATTGTTGACCCAAGTGATCCTGTTGATCCAATTGAACCATCAGAACCTGCTGTTGTTTACACATTAACAGTAGAAAACGATGAATTTGACTTTGCAACAGTAACAATTACTGGTGAAGGAAATGAAAAATCTGTTTCTTTAGAAATGGATGATGGAGCAGAATTTGCTGCATTATTTCTGAATGGTGTAGATGTAACTAACGATCTTACAGTAGATGCAGATAATAATCGTGAATACAATGTAACTCTTACAAAAGATTCAAAACTTACAGTTTATCGCTTAATTACAAATGCCCAGAATAAAAATGATATCTGGACAGAAAAAGATGGAACTATTTATTTGTGTAATGCATATCTTTCGGGAACAAGAGGAATTTCTGCCGATGGAACAAAATACACAAATGCGTTTATTGGTTTTGATGCAGAGAACATTTATGTTTCAAATATCAGTATGAAAGGGGATGAAACACCTGGTGGTGCTAGAAAATCCTTTGTTTATAATGGATTTGAACAGACTGGAACAACACCAATCAAATCTTTTTATATAGAAAACTGGAAACTAGATGCAACTTATATTACAAATAACTTTATTTCTGCTTATACATATGCAGATAATGCTGTTATTACTGTAAAAAATGCTTCTTTTGCAAATATGTCCAGCAGTGAAATTATTCGTGTTTCAAACAGAACAAATGCAAACAATGTAACATTGAATTTTGAGAATCTGGATTGGGCATATGATGAAACTCATGCTAGCTATGATGTAGATTATTCATCTATTTTAATGTATCAGCCATGGGAATCTGCATCAAAGCGTACTCTTGAAATACGTGAAGCAGAATTAACTGCATTTAATTCCTGGACAATGAACTTTAAAAACTGTTCCTACAAGGGAGAAAAGGTTACAGCAAATGAATATCCTTCTGCAAAAGCTCTTGCCTTTATCTACGACATGGACACAACTGTAAAACAGAATTGTCAGGTTCCAGCTTGTACAGTTAATATTCAGTAAAAAGAATTAATTTAGCGCCTAAAAAAGTCCGCTTTTTTTGCGGACTTTTTTTATGGGAATTAAATTTTTCCTGCTTCACACTTGAACATTATTACTTTGTCGTTGAAGATTTCGGCATTATATTTTGAAACACCAAGGAAATCTTTTCCGAACATGTCAAACATGTTTGTGCTGATTGTAAATGGTGGAACCCGGCCAAGGATTTTTTCACCGTCAGTCAAAAGTCCAATCTGCACAGGCATTGTGTATTCACCTTTTTCTTTGAATCCACCGCCAGAAGACTGAATTGGAATAATTGCAAGTTTACCATTCAGGATTTCTTTGGCAGATTTTTTTCCTGTTTTTAGAGTAAAGGAATTAAAGCTTCCGCCAGGAATATCTGTGTATGAAAAACCTTCGTTTCCGGTTGTTTTTACTTTATAGAGTTTTGCGATTTTCTTTCCGCAGTAACCGCGAAGAATTTTTCCGTTTTTTATGAAGGTAACCTTATCCCCTTTTGGAACAACCCCATCACCATCCCAGAAAGAACTCATCCAGGTATTTTTATCAGAAACATCATGAGAAATTGTAAGTAAATCGGAGAATACTTTTTCTCCGACTTTTCCTGTAAGGAGAGAAGTTCCGTTTTTCAGGCGTTCTACATTTAAACTCTGGTTAAGAAGTCCTGTATAGCCGTAAACTTTATCAATAATGATGCATTCTTCTGGCATTGGAACTTCTTTTGTAAAGTTTGTAAGAATATTGTCTGCAATTTTATAGAACTTACGGAGACTTAATTTACGAACACTGTAACTAATGTATCCATCAGAAATATCTTTACTGTCTTTGTGTTTGAATTCTATAGAAATGTTGTTATTACCATCCTTGCAGTAATAATCCATTCCTTTTGAATTTTCCATCCATTCTTCAAAAGTTCCTGTTGCTACCTGACCACTAAAAGTATAATCAGGATATTTTTTTGTAAGGTACTTCAGTGATTTTTTTGCAGTTGCCATAAGTTCTTCATCTGTCAAAAGTTTTTCTGTCTTATCGCGGCTGCGTTTTCCTGTTTCCAGTTCAAAAGGATAAGGTCTTTGTAATTCCAGATTTTTTTCTGCTTTTGCAAAACCTTCTTCATCACTCATATTTCCCTGATGATAATAAATTCCGCAAATACCATCCTTATGAATTCTAAAGGAAGTGCTTATACAGGTTGTTTTATCAAAAGCAGTAATTTTGTTTTCTTCAATTTTTACTGTTGAAGAAGCCTGGATTTCTTTCATTTTTTCTTTTGTCATATTCTTCTCCGATCAGTTTCTAGTTAATTGTGAGTTTTTTTACTCTGATAGTAGGACCGCCGGTAGCAGTAGCTTTTGACTGTCCATTTTTGCCACAAGTACCGCTAAAGAATTCCAAATCGTTTCCTACGGCATCTATATCAAACAAAGTCTGGAAAACTGAACCTGTAATTACATTGATTCTTACTGGTTCGGCAATTTTTCCATCACGGATTCTATATGCTTTTTTTGGCTGAATGGTGAAGGTGGAATTTCCTGTTCCGTAATTCCAGTCATAAACATAAATTCCGTCTTTTACTTCTTTTACAATCTGTTCAGGATCATCGGTTCCGGCTTCCATGTAAGTGTTTGTCATACGAACCATTGGTGAATAGAAGAAATTTTGAGCACGGGCGTTACCGGTTGGTTCTTCCTTTAGAGTTGCGGCAGATTTTGCATCGTGGAGGCGGCCAGTCAGTTTACCTTTTGTCATTAAATAAACCTTTTTCTTTTTATTGCCTTCATCGTCGTATGGACAGTAACCGTGACGGAGCTCGTCTCCTTCATCAATAATTGTTACTTTTTCGTTGCCAACTGTTTTGTTCATAACCCATTCTTCCTGAAGAGTTTTATCATTGAGCATAAAGTCAGCTTCCGATTTGTGACCAAAACTTTCGTGAGTGAAGACTGAAGTTACGGTTGGTGAAAGAACACAGGTGTATTCTCCCGGTTCAATATCAACTGCGGTGCGGGCATATTCTACGCTACGATTAATTTCTTTGTTAATTTCGTCTTCTTTGTTTAAAAGATCTGCAAATTTAAATTCATGGTAACTTTTTGAGGCCCCAAAATTTCCACCGTTTACAAACAGTTCCTGGTAAACAGAAATTCCACAACGCTGATAATCCTGTACGATTTCAGTTCCTTTACTTGTGTATAATTCTTTTTTAATCCAATTGTCCCAGTAAGAAACATGAGTCATTTTAATTTCTGGAATAGATTTATCTGTGCATTTTTCACGATAATCACGGCAAATTTTTTCTCTTTGCTGGCGGCTGATATTTTTTACACAGTTTTCATCTTCAAAAATCAGGATTTCTGCCTTATTTACTGCAAAATTTTTTACAATCTTGTTTTTAAGAATATTAAGATTTGGAGTTGCAATTTTAGCAAGATTATCAATTTCACTTTGAATAGCATTCAGATCGTTTGTAACGCTGGAATACCACATTTTACCGTCATAAATTCTGATTCTTACGCCGGTAACAGTCCATTCACTGTTTGATTCAACAATATCATCTTTGAGATAAAATCCCGAACCATATGAGTCTTCTATACGAACTTCTGTATAGAGATTTTCTGGAAACTTGTATTTCACTTTTTTCTCCTTACTTATAGTATAGTAGGAAAAATTTAAAAATGGTTGGGCAATTTTCCCTAAAAAAAGCAAAATTATAAAAATAAAGATATTTATTCTACAAATTCTGCAGAAAACAATTAAAATATTTATTATCAAATACAATCCATACTAGACGTTAAGTCTAAATCAGAGGAATAAATGACATACTATGTAAATGTTGCTGCTGTACAGGGTGGTGACGGTTCAAAAGCAAAACCATTTAATAAGATTCAGCAGGCTGCAGAAATTGCAAAAGCTGGAGATGAAGTAATTGTAGCACCAGGTGTTTATCGTGAATGGGTAAATCCAAAAAATGGTGGTGCGGAAGGTAAGCCAATTGTTTACCGCTCAGAAAAAATGAAAGCTGCGCATATCACTGGTGCAGAATCAATCAAAAACTGGGAAAAAGTTGAAGGCAATGTTTATGTAACCCGCGTTTCAAATACAATCTTTGGTGATTTTAATCCATATAAAGAACTGGTAAAAGGAGACTGGTTCATTGCTTACATGACAGCTCATCTTGGAGATGTTTTCTTAAACGGAAAATCAATGTATGAAGTTCAGAGCCTTGAAGAAGTAAAAGCTCCAAAAATCTTTACTCCATCATGGAATCAGGAATTTACAGTTTATAACTGGTACACAACTCAGGACGAAGCAAAAAACGAAACAGTAATTTATGCTAACTTCCAGGGAAAAGATCCAAATGTAGAAGATGTAGAAATTACAGTTCGCCGTAACTGTTTCTATCCGGAAGCAGAAGGAAAAGGTTATATCACATTGAGCGGCTTTACAGTTTCAAAAGCAGCCTGTCAGTGGGCACCTCCAACAGCTTACCAGGAAGGTATGATTGGTCCACACTGGTCAAAGGGCTGGATTATTGAAGATTGTGAAGTATTTGAAGCAAAATGTTCAGGTATTTCTTTAGGAAAATATTGTCAGCCAAATAACGACAATAAATGGCTGAAATGGAAGTACAAAGACGGAACACAGACAGAACGCGATTGTATCTGTCAGGCACAGATTGAAGGCTGGACAAAAGAAAATATCGGTTCTCACATTGTTCGCCGTTGTGAAATTCACCATTGCGGACAGACAGGTATTGTAGGACATTTAGGTGGCGTATTCTCTTTAATTGAAGATAACCACATTCATCACATCAACAATAAGCAGAATCTTGCAGGTGCTGAAATTGGTGGAATTAAAATGCATGCCGCAATCGATGTTGTTTATCGTCGTAATCATATTCATCATTGTACAAGAGGATTGTGGCTGGACTGGCAGGCTCAGGGTACACGTGTAACTCAGAACTTCTTCCACGACAATACACTTCCAATGGAATATAACATGAATCAGGAAAGTCTTGGTGGAAATGGAGAAGATGTATTTATTGAAGTTTCACACGGACCAACTTTGCTTGATAACAATATCTTCCTTTCGGACAGAGCGCTTAAACTTGCTACACAGGGTGTTGCATGTGTTCACAATATTATTGCAGGTTCACTGGATGCAGTAGGAATAGGTACAGATAACGGTACTCCTAACAGAGTTTCTCCACGTTATACTCCTTACCATGTTCCACACCGCACAGAAGTTGCCGGATTTATGACAATTCTTCATGGAGATGATAAGTTCTACAACAATATCTTCATTCAGCAGCCAATGCGTCCATTCCTTAAAAAAGTAATGGAAGAAACACAGCCAAACTGCTGGGATGACAACAATGTAAAAGTAGGAACTTACATGTTCAGTAAATATCCAACTTTTGAAGAATGGGATGCACAGTTTGAAGGATACTGCGGAATGGGTTCTGTAACTACCGACCGTTATTATTCAGAACTTCCGGTTTGGGCTGCAGGAAATGTTTACTTCAACGGGGCTGAACCTTCAAGCAAAGAAAAAGATGCTGTTGTAAGTGATAAAAAAGTAGAAATTGCAGTTGTTGAAAAGGACGGAAAACCTGCTCTTAAAACAAATCTTTACGAGGTACTTCCTGAAACAAACTGTAAGCTGATTACAACAGACGATATCTTTATGGCCTTTGAACCAGAAGAAAAATACGAAAATCCAGATGGAACTCCAATTACTTTTGACACAGACTATCTTGGAAACAAACGCGGTTCTAAAGTAATTCCGGGGCCATACGGAGCGAAGTGTTCTAATTAGAGTGGCACAAACATTTTCTGGCACTTCGCTTGTAGTTTTGCTTTGCAAAACTACATACGGGGTGGTGGCTTGATTATTAATCGGGGCGTTCCCCATAAAAAAAGACTGCTTGAAAAAGCAGTCTTTTTTTATGGGTCGGGCTTTTGCTGCAAGTCCTCGCTTCGCTGTGGTCTTTCCGCCACAATCCCTAACGCATTATTTTTTCTTTTTAGCTTTTTTATATTTTTCTATCTGAAACATAGAATAACCAGCGTCATTCATTTCTTTCAATTCCTTAATAGTATTGTTGTCAGGATATTTTTCCAAAGCCTTGTTTAAATACAGTTTCGATTCATCATAGTTTTTTTCTTCATACAAAAACTGGGAATAGGTAATAACTGCAGTAGCATATTCATAATCGCAGCCTGCTTTTTCAATTGCACTTTTGATTTTTTCCATTCCTTCCGGTTTATTTCCGCCACCGATTTTTGGTGCAAAGTATAAAATGGCACCAAGAAAGAACTTACATTCGGAATTTTCAGGATTAATTACTTCTAATGCTTTGTAATCGGTGATTACATTTTTCATCATTTCCAGCTGCTTTGCTAAAGAAAGATAAAAAGCGGCATTCATTTCGGCTTCTTTTTGATGAAAGTAAAAATAGGAAGAAAGATTTTTATTTTTTTCTGCAAAATTTTTGTATTCGGCAACACAGGCTTTTACTCTGTCTTCAGATTTTTGTTTTTTGTCCAGGCAGTTTTCTTTGTCCAAAGCAATAATATTTTTGCAGATGATTTTTGCTTCTTCGGAAATATCATCGTATAAAGGAATTATTTGCTTTTCAAATTCAGTAATGAAGGCAAGTCTTTCGGCGGGTTCTTTGAAGTTACCGGCAGGCAGTTTCATGTTCAGTACTTTGTAAACTGCTTCCAGATCTTTTCCTTCCAGTTCTTTGGCAAACCCGGAACAGCAAATAGAAAAAATCAGCAGGAGAGAGAGAATCAGTCTTTTCATACAGAGAACTATAGCAAACAAAAGGGACAGAGTAAATCAAAACAAACAAAAGGGACAGAGTAAATCAAAACAAACAAAAGTGACAGAGTAAATTGGGAACTACCGAAGAAAAAAGGCTTCCGTTGCACAAGCTCCGCCCCAACTGCTGAAGGCCAGACT
>JAKSTK010000065.1 GCA_024402615.1 Treponema sp. | reverse complement strand
AAAACTCTCCGATATCTCTCTATATATCGACTTGCCTTATTTCTAAGTTATGTCTATATAATATTGTTTCTAAACAATTTAATATATGGAGAAATACTCCTCAATTTTAATTTCTGCTTTATAAATAATTTATATTTCTGAACGCCCTCTAAAACTCAGTGCCAATGTACGTTTATCAATATATTCCAGATCACCGCCAACAGGAATTCCGGTAGCAAGTCTTGTTACTTTTACGGTTCCTTCTTCACTATTCAATTCCGAAATCATTTTATTCAAATAAAGAATAGTTGTTTCACCTTCCACAGTAGGATTTATAGCAATAATTACCTCTTTTACTTTTCCGTTCTTAATTCTTTCCAGCAAAGAAGCAAAAGCTAACTGTCCGGGACCAATTCCTTCCATAGGCTTTATTAATCCACCAAGCACATGATAAAGTCCCTTGAATTCTCCATAAGATTCGATTGTAGAAACATCCTGTGGCTGCTCAACAACACAGATAATTGAATTATCTCTCAGAGGGTTAGAACAAATTGGACATGGATCCTGTTCCGTCCAGTTTCCACATACAGAGCATGGCTTAATTTTTTCGTGAAGAACGGAAAGATTCTGTGAAAATCTCTGCACATAAGCAGGGTCCTGTTTTAGAAGCCAGTTTACAATTCTGACAGCAGATTTTTTACCAATTCCTGGCAGACGAGAAAAATTACCTGTTAAATCATCAAAAGCACTCATCTATTTGTCCTAAAATTAAAGTCCAAACTGAGATAAATCCATACCGCCTAAAAGTTCAGTAGACTTCGCTTTAATTGCTTCCTGAGCATTTTCCATTGCACTGTTATGTGCGGCAACAATTAAATCCTGAAGCATCTGAACATCACGGTTATCTACACAAATAGGATCAAGAGTAATACTCTTCATTTCAAATTTCCCATTCATTTTAATAGTAACCATTCTTCCGCCAGATGAACCTTCAACTTCAATATTTGCCAGTTCCTGCTGAAGTTTTTCTGACTGTTCTTTGATTTTCTGTGTATTTTTTAATAATTCAAAAGGATTCATTTTGATTCTCCCATTAATCTCATAAAAATTATCTTTTATTTGCCGGCAGTTACAGTGCCCTTAAAAATATCCAGAAGGATTTTTACCTGCTGAGGATATTCTTTTTCCTGCTGAGCTTCCTGCTGCACTCTTTTTGCAACCTGAAGAATAAAACTCATATTTTTTTTGCACACAGTAGAAACCGCCTGGGAAATAACTGCAACTTTTGTCTGTAAAACCTTAAGATCAATTTCTGATGCAGAAGTAGTAACTGAATCTGCTGAAACTATCCATTCTCCGGTGCGTTCCAAAGCTGAAGCGGCAAAACCATCTGTTACGGCAAGAGATGCAATTACAGAGCCTTTTAATTGTGCTACAGAAATTGTTCTTCCTTCTGCAGTAGTAAAGGTTTCATCCACCTGGGCCTGAGCCGGTTCAAAAGGTTTTTCTTCTGAATTTATATAATATTCTTCTGGCGGAGTTGAATCTTCTGCATAACCACCGTCAAGTGGAGGTTCATCTGTGTTTGCCCAGCCACCTTCAGGTTCTTCATCATCAGGATTAAAAGAATAATTGCTGGCTGCTTCTGGTACAAAAACTGTAGGAACGGCTTCTCCACCACGGAAATTAGCTTCTGGAATATGAATCAACAATCTTTCGTCAATTGGTTTCTTTTCCTGAGGCATTGATGATGGATTTGCAGTTTCTGCAGTCTGATTAATCTGTCCCCCTTCTCCATTCATGCTGTTGTCTGAAAAAGTCACTGTTTGTTCAGGCGGCAGTGAACCGCCATTATAAAAAGGGTTTGAAGAATCTCCCTGTTCCTGTGTTTGATTTTCCTTAAACTCTTCCGGGTGATCCAGCATTGTAAAACGAGGAAGTCCTGCCGGCTGACCAAAAGCCTGACTGGCCGCTTCATTAAAGCTGTTATTTACAGGAGCGGAATTATAAGTATTCACTGGAGCAGATGGAGCACTTGTCTGTACTGGAGCTGCATTATTTACTGGAACCTGATTATTTACAGGGGCAGCAGAAGTAACTGACGCAGATGGTGCGCCGGCAAGTAAAGCCTGTGCCGCATCTATTGCTTTTTTAACCTCAGAATTAGAAACATACTGACCAATCCAACAAAGACGGGAGAAAGCCAGTTCCAGTTCATAACGAGGAGAAAGTGAATAACGGATATCTCTGTAAAGCTGGAGATAAATAGAAAGAGCCCGTTCAATCTGAACAGAATTCCAGTTATTCAAAACCATTGAACTGTAACGTTCTGGAGAATTACCAAGAAGTGATTCTTTTCCAATTCCGTTTTTAATCAATAACAGAGAACGCAGATAATCGGCACTGTTAGAAATTAACTGTTCAATAGAAATACCGTTCTGCAGGAATTCATCAATGTAGTTAATAACCTGATCAGTTTTATTCTGGCAGCAGGCTTCAAAAATAGCATTGAGACTGTCTACACCAACAATTCCCAGTTTATCGCGGATTTTTTCGTAAGTAATATGCCCGTCACTGAATGCTACAACCTGGTCAAACAAAGTGTAAGCATCACGGAGAGAACCTGTTGATTCACGGGCAATCCAGAACAAAGCTTCATCTTCTGCCTGAATACCAGTTTCTGCACAAGCTTCTGCAAGACACTGTTTAACTTTATCAATTGCAACCAGACGGTAGTTATACTGCTGACAGCGGGATTTAATAGTTGCCGGAACTTTCTGAAGTTCAGTTGTAGCAAAAATAAAGATTACATGCTCTGGTGGTTCTTCGATTGTTTTAAGCAGGGCATTAAAAGCATTGATAGAAATCATATGAACTTCATCAATGATATAAATCTTGTAGCGGCTGCTGTTAGGAGGGAACATTACCTCCTCTTTAATCTGACGGATATTATCAACAGAGGTGTTAGATGCACCATCGATTTCAATAACATCAAGGCTGGCACCACGTGTAATTTCCTGACAGTTTGGACACTGTCCGCATGGTGTAGCAGTTGGACCATTTACACAGTTAAGTGCTTTAGCAAGAATACGGGCAGTAGAAGTTTTACCACAACCTCTAGGGCCAGTAAACAAATAAGCATGAGCAACTTTACCAGATGTAATTGATTTTTTAAGGGTCTCTGCAACGAAATCCTGACCTACAAGATCATCGAATTTCTGAGGACGCCTTCTAGTAGCTGTAACTTCATAAGACATACTTTAAGTATAATGCTTTTTTTAGGTTTTCACTATACCGCTAACTGTGTTAAATTATTTTTATGGCAAAGATTCTTACAGTGTGTTTAAGTTCCACACTTCAAAAAACCGTATCCTTTAATTCAGTTGAACTTACAAAAGTAAACCGCTCTACAAAATATCGTTTAGATGCATCGGGAAAAGCAGTAAATTCTGCCAGAGTTTTAACTCAGCTGGAAGAAAACTGCTGTCAGGTGATCTGTCCCCTGGGAGAAAAAAATGCAGACCTTTTTCTTGATTTAGCAGACAGAGACCAGCTTTCCGTAGATTATGTAACAATTCCCGGATATACCCGCGAATGTGTAACTTTACTGGACCGCAAAGCAGAAACTACAACGGAGCTTGTTGTTGGTGAACCTGCTGTAGAAGAGAACTGTTCTACTCAGGAAAAACAGCTTTTAGAAAAAATCCAGCAGCATTTAAAATCGGCAGAAGCAGTTTTACTGGCGGGAAGTAAACCTTCTATCTGGTCAAAAAGCCTTTACGCAAAAATTGCAAAATTGACGCTGGATAACAACAAGCTTTTTGTTGCAGACTACATTGGCAGCGATATGGAAGAAACTCTGAAAATCTGTACCCCTTCCGTAATCAAAATCAATGACGAAGAATTTGAAATCACTTTTGGAAAACCAGCCACTAAAGAAAATATTTCTACAAAAAGCAAAGAGTTAGAAAATATGATTATTGTTACAAGAGGGACAGACTCAACTTATGCTGCACGCAATGGTGAATTTCTGGAAGTGCCTGTTGAAAAGCTAAAGCCTGTAAATACTACAGCCTGTGGAGACAGTTTCAATGCAGGTTTTATTTATGAATATATAAACACACAGAATTTTGAAGCAGCCTTAAAAAAAGGAACCTGGTGTGCTGCACGCAATGCAGAAAGTGAATGTCCTGGAAGTATTAAGTTCTAAATTACTTAAGTTAAGGTAAATACATTATAGAATTTTACTATTTTTCATAGCAAAATAAAGGTACAAATTTAGAATACACTGCTTATAGGAGTTATTATGAGTATTCAGAAAAGACCTCTTGTTAATGATTTATACACAGCAGACCCTTCTGCTCATGTTTTCAATGACAAGATTTACATTTATCCTTCACATGATGAAGATAAGGATGTTGAAAACAACGATAACGGCGATCAGTATGACATGATTGACTATCATGTATACGAAATGGCTGATGAAAATACATTGCCAAAAGATTGTGGTTGTGTACTTACATTAAAGGATATCCCTTGGGCTTCTAAACAGGTTTGGGCTCCAGACTGTGAAGAAAAAGATGGTAAATATTACTTTGTATTCCCTGCTCGCGATAAAAAAGGTATGTTCCGTGTTGGTGTTGCTATTGGCGACAATCCTGCTGGACCATTCAAAGCTGAACCAGATTATATTCAGGGAACATATTCTATTGACCCATGTTTGTTCAAAGATACAGACAAAAAATATTACCTTACATTTGGTGGAATCTGGGGCGGACAGCTCGACCAGTACCGCAACAATGTATGGTCTGCAGATAACAAAGAACCAAAGGGTGATGAACCAGCTTGTACACCAAAAATTGCCTTGATGAAAGACAACATGACAGAACTTGCTGAAGAAGTTCGTGATCTGGTTATTCTTGATGAAAACGGAAAACCATTAACTGGCGGAGATGAAGAACGCCGTTACTTTGAAGACCCATGGTTGTTCAAAAAAGGTGATACTTACTACTTCACATACTCAACAGGTACAACACACCTCCTTTGCTATGCAACATCAAAGAATGTTTACGGACCTTACACTTACGGTGGAAAGATTCTTACTCCAGTTTTGGGATGGACAACACACCACTCAATTCTTGAATATCATGGAAAATGGTACTTGTTCTACCATGACTGTGAACGTTCAAATGGTGTAAACCAGAAACGTAATGTAAAATTCCGCGAAATTAAATTCGATGACAAAGGTGGAATTATTACAGAAGATGGTTCAGATATCGGAAAATAATGCTATAATTATTTCTGAATGATAAAACCAACTTTTCCAGATTACGACAACAGTATTGTAAATCTCGCCTGCTCAATTCAGCAGTATTATGGGATTCAACCGAAGCATAAAACAATTGCTGCGGTTGATGATATTCTTTCGAGAAATTACAAGCATGTCGTCGTAATTCTTTTAGACGGACTTGGTATGAATATTATGGAAAGCCATTTGCACAGAATGGACTTTCTTAGAAGAAATCTTCTTACCGACTACTCTTCCGTTTTTCCTCCAACCACCACTGCCAGCACTACCAGTTTTTTAAGTGCCAAAACCCCAATCGAACATGGCTGGCTTGGCTGGGATGTTTTCTTTGAACAGGAAGATAAAACTGTTACCTGCTTTTTTAATACTCTTCAGAATACAAATAAACCTGCTGCAAATTATGACATTCCACGCAAATATCTTCCTTACGAAAATATCGTAGAACAAATTAATGCTACAGGAAACGCAAAAGCAAATATTATTTTCCCATTTGGTCCAGAACCTTACCCAGATTTGAATGACTGGGCAAATGCAATCCGTAAAAGCTGCAGACAAAAAGGAAAAACTTTTACTTACGCTTACTGGGAAGATCCTGATCATCAGATGCACAGGGACGGACCTTACTCCCGTGATGTTCATAGGATTGTAGAAGAATTAAATCAGAAAATGGCAATTCTCTGTGAAGACTTAAAAGAAACTGTTGTATTTATTACTGCAGATCATGGACACAGAAGAATCAGTAATGTTTATCTTGAAGAAGATTATCCGGAAGTAGCAAAAATGCTTAAACGGGCTCCTTCAATTGAACCTAGAGCCATCAGTTTTTATGTAAAACCAAGAAACAAAAAGAAGTTCCCTGAAGTTTTCAATAAATATTTTGAAAATGATTACAAGCTGTACACAAAAGCAGAAGTTATGGAAATGAAGCTTTTTGGAACCGGTGAGCCCCACGAAAATCTTACAGGAATTGGTGATTTTATTGCGGTCGCTACCGGTGAAAAAACAATTCTCTGGAACAAAAAATGTCCCGCCTTCAAGTCTCATCACGCAGGACTCTCTAAAGAAGAAATGCGTATTCCTTTAATCTGGTACGAAAATAAACCCCGTAAAGACGGATGGATTGCCTATTACATAGTTGTGGCAATTATCATTGCATTTCTTGTAATGTTTATGCTGCGATAACCCAGTTTTCTATCTTCCGAAGCACAAACAATTTTCGTCACTTGGTATGCTCATTTACTTAGTAAATGAGCATTTTTAATTTAAGCCTTTCAGCAGTTTTTTCAGTACAAACAGGGCAATTATACACATTAAGACTTCGCACAAGGCTCCAGTAAAAGCAAGTCCGTACAAACCAAACACTTTACTGAAAATCAAAATCAGAGGAATTTCAAAGCAGGCTTTACGGAGAATTGAAAATATCAGAGCGTGACGGCCATAACCAAAAGATTGAGAAATACCGACTACAACAAAATCAACGCACATGAACGGAAGACTAAGTCCCATACCTTTTAAGAAACGGGAACTAATATTCACAATCTCATCATCCTTCATGAAAATTCTAACCATAGGTTTTGAAGCACAGAAATACAATAAAAGCACAACTGATAATGCACCTAAAGTGATCTGGAAAATTTTAGAAATAGCTTCTTTTACACGGGGAGTATTTTTTGCCGCATAGTTATAACCAATAAGTGGCATTACCCCCTGACTGAATCCAAAAATTATCTGAATTGGAAGCTGATTTAATTTTCCTACAATTCCAATTGATGCAACTGCCGCAGTACCAAAACCTGCCGCAATATTATTAAACAAAGTCATAGAAACAACATTCAGATTATTCTGCACTACTCCAGGAAAACCTACAGCAAAAATATTTTTCAGAATTTCAGGACGGAAGCTTATGTTTTTTGGATTAACACTGACATATGTTTTTCCGTGAATTACACCAAGTAAAACAATAAAATACAAAAGAGCAAAACAGTTGGAAATAAAAGTTGCCATTCCTGCTCCTGCCGCTCCCATATTAAAACCAAAAGGCAAAATAAAGAACGGATCAAGAATAATATTCAAAAGACAACCGCTCATTGCTCCTACACTGGCATGCATTGCACGACCTTCTGCACGAAGAATAAAGCTGAACAGAATATTCATAATTCCAGGAACTGCACCAAGTCCAACAGTCCAGAAAAGGTAATTTTTTGTAACGGAAACTGTTTCTTCATCAGAACCAAGAATAGAAAGAATAGGATTAGTAAAAATCAAAGTAACTGCAGAAAGCAAAATTGCAAAGAAAAGACCAAAATAAATTCCTGTTGCAGAGGCTTTACGAACATCCTCAAATTCTTTTGCCCCCAGTTTTCTACTCATAAGACTGGAAGCACCAACTCCAAAAAGATTTGTAATGGCATAAAAAAGAGTCATAGCAGGAGCAACTAAAGTTACTGCCGCATTTTCCACAGGATTATTCAGCTGACCAACAAAGAAAGTATCAGACAGGTTGTAAACAATAGAAACAATGGAACTGATAATCATTGGAATTGTAAGGGTAAAAATTGCCTTAGTTACAGGCATTCTTTCAAAAAGTTCTTCTTTTGCCGCTGGATTACTATTCATATTTTTATAGTAGAAATTTTTGCATACTTTGACAATCAGATAATTTTCTTTATTATTATGCACATGAATCAGGAAGCAAAATCATTTTATAAATCCCTTGTAAACGTAGTTGGACCAATGGCTGCGAAACATCACCCGCGAAATTGAATAACCAGGTTTTATTCGCCGCTGAGGGCTACTACGGGATCCAGTTTTGAGGCTCTGATAGCAGGATTCAGGCCAAAGAAGATTCCTACAAAAACACTAAAAATAAAGGCAATTATGCAGGCCTGATAATTTATGATAAAGGCCTGTTTCTGAATATATTCCACAATCAGACTGATTATTATTCCCAGAAGAACACCAATAATTCCGCCGACTAAAGTAATGCTGGAAGATTCAATTAAAAACTGTTGGCGGATATCGGCAGGAGAAGCACCCAATGCCTTTCGGATTCCAATTTCCTGTTTTCGTTCCGTTACAGTAACAATCATAATATTCATAATTCCAATACCACCGACCAGCAATGAAATTGCCGCAATGGCACTAAGCATCATACTCATTGTACTTTGAATATCACTCATTTGATCCAGCATTGACTGCATGGAACTTACCATAACCGCATAAGCGTTTCCTGTTTTTTCTGTACAATAATCCTTTATTAAATCTACAAGAACAGGAGCTTTATCGCTGGAAACTGCCTGTACCATAATTGTCCCTGCTGTTGGATTTGGTTTAATTTTTTTGTCATAAAAGCCGCGGGGAATATACGCTGCTCCATTTTCCATTCCGGAAGACTGAGCCTTCAAAACTCCAATTACTTCAAAGCCAAAAGTAACTTTATCTACCACCAGCATAACCTTTTTACCAACTGCATCCCCTTCAGGAAAAAAATCTTCTGCAGTATCATGACTCAAAATAATTTTCTGGGTGCCTTCTTCATTATCTGTAACATTAAAAAATTGACCGTCTTCCAGTTCCTTGTTGTAAATCTCCAGATAACCGGTTTCAATGGCAGTACAGCTTACAGATGCAGAAGATTCTCTATAAGACATAGTGGTAGACAAACTGTTTTTGTACCAGATTTTCTTAATATGAGGAACATTATCAAAAAGTTCCGTTCTAAAAGATTCATCCAGCAAAAAAGTAGCGTTTCTTCCCCGGGTGATTCTTCCTCCGCTGACACTTACAACATCAAGCCCCGCAGTACCAAAAGTATCGGCAATTTGTTTTGTAGAACTGCTTCCCATACTGGTAATAACAATTACAGAAGCAACACCAATAATAATTCCTAAAAGAGAAAGAAACGTTCTTGTTTTGTTACGGGTAAAGCTTTGGAGTGCGTAAATAAAATCTTCAAGCATGTTCTATTCCTCCTTTTGAATTAATCCATCAAGAATTCTGATACAGCGGTTCATAGAAGCACCAATTCCCGGGTCATGAGTTACGATGATGATTGTTGTTCCCTGCTCTTTATTAATCTGGCGGAAAAGTTCCATAACCTGCTTTCCAGTTGCTGAATCCAAAGCACCTGTTGGTTCATCAGCCAATAGAATTTTAGGAGAAGTAACCATAGCGCGTGCAATTGCAACTCTCTGTTTTTGCCCTCCCGAAAGCTCATGAGGACGATGATTCATTCTGTCGGAAAGACCAACTGATGCCAGAGCAGCTACTGCTTTTTCTTTCCGCTCCGACTTATCAATTTTCTGATATTTTAATGGAAGCATTACATTTTCAAGCACAGTCATTCCCGGAATCAGATGATACTGCTGAAAAACAAAACCAATTGTTCTGTTACGCAAAGCAGCCAGTTCCTTTTCTGACATTTTAGAAGTAAGCTTTCCGTTAATTTCCACACTTCCAGAGGTTGGACGGTCAAGACAGCCAATCATATTCATACAGGTGGATTTACCGGAGCCAGAAGGTCCCATAATTGCAAGAAATTCTCCCTGCTGAATTTCAAAGCTTACACCTTTTAAAGCCTGAACCTCATTATCTCCCATTTTATAGGTGCGGATAACATTTTCAATTTTGACTACAGTTTCGCTCATAGACTTTCCTGAAAACTATCTGCCCATAGGAGGCATTCCGCCCATTGGCATTCCACCGCCAAAGCCACCACCACCGTTACCGTTTCCCTGTCTGTTGTTTCCGTTTGCTTTACTGCCAGAAACAGCAGGTTTTGTCTGCTGTAAAAGCTGTTCACCGCCAGAAAGACCTTCAACAACTTTTACATAATCTCTTCCATATGGAACAACTCTTACGGGGATTTTCTCTCCGGTTTTAGCAAGAACAACATAAGTTGATTTTTCTTCGCGGCCAATGGCATAACGCTCAACAATTACATTATCAACCGGTGCTTCAATATAAATCTTTCCTGTAAAAGAAAAGTTAGGAAGAATTGTTGCAGGATAATCCATAATTTTGATTTTTGCTTTTACAACAGTAGCACCACGAGAAGTAACAGTTCCAATTGCCGGCCAGCTTTCTACATATCCGATTACTTTTTCATTGCAGGCAGAAAATTTAAGTTCAACTTCCTGACCAACTTCCAGCTTTGCAACATCAGTTTCGGCAACTTCTACTTCTGCAGTAAGATAATCAATATTAACAATAGTTCCTACAGCATCCTTTGCTTCAAGAGAATCACCAACTGCCACATCCAGATCAGCAATTACACCATCAAAAGTAGCGGCAACTTTACGGTCTTCAATTTTCTGCAAAAGAGAAAGTCTCTGGGTTTCTTTAAGCTTTAATTCTCTGGCAGAACCAGAAATTCTTGTAGCAGCCATATCATAATCGTGTTTAGCAAGATTGTACTGTTCAGTTGTATCATCCAGCTGAAGAATTACATCACCTTTTTTTACTTTATCACCGGCTTTTACATAAACTGCAAGAACAGTACCAGAAGAAAGTGCCTGAAGTTTCTGCTCCTGGGCAGCGGCAACAGTTCCAGAGATTTCTATAATATTTTCGTAAGTTTCAACTTTAGCAGTGTAAATAGAATCCTGTGCGGCAGGTTTATGAAGAAATTTTCTGGCCGCAATCACACCACCGGCAATTAATGCCAGTACTATAATCACAATAATAATAATTTTTACACTTTTCTTTTTTGCCATATTAATTCTCCTGAATCTCATCCACAAACATTGTTACAATATTGTCGTTATAAATAATAAAATCGATAGTGTTGATAATCTTTTTTACTGTGTAAGACTGAACATTAACCTTTGCAGAATAATATTCACTTTCGGAAATATATCCGTCTCTGAACCACTTACTTAAATCTTTTTCCAAAGCAACATACATTTCGTAAGATTCCTGTTCAGACTGTTTTGTCCACATTAAATCTTCCAGACTCTGCTGAAAATCTACTACTTTGGTTGCATAATTTGCACGGGCAGTTTCAATAGAAAGCAATTCCTGTTTCTCATCTAAAGCCGCAGTTTGCTGAGTAATATTATTCTGTTTCCAGGTATTCGGAGAAACCGATGCAGAAAGAGTAAAAGCAGGAATAAAATTGTTACCCAAAGGCATACTGATTCCTGCACTTCCCGTAAGACCACCATAAGTAGATGAAATTCCCGCATCCACCGTTGTAGAATCAGTTGCTGAATTATTAAAAGTTACTCCGCCGTTTGCACTTAACGAAAAGTTAGATTTTGCTTTACGCTGCATAGAATTGATTCTGTTTGTCCACAAAGCACTTTCTACTTCCGAATATAAATCAGGATTAAAAGAAAGAATATCCAGTGCTTCAACTTCAGAAATATCAGCTGGAATCAAATCATAAAAATCAGTATCAGCAGTAAGAGAAATGTCATAACCGCACTTTTTGTAGAAAACCACATAATCATGAATTAAAGAGCGAGTCGAATTTTCAATATCATGTTCAGTAGAAAGGACTTTCATTTGAGCCAGACGATAAGTTGAAGAACCGGTTGAATACCCCTGAGCTTTAATTTTTTCAAAATCAATTTTATTGTTATAAAGAGTTTTCTGCAGATTAATAATACTGCTGGTAGAATTCAAAAGCGATTTTAATTCAGTATAAAAGGATTTTTCTGCGGTAATTGCCTGAGTCTGAAGTTTTCTTTTTGCCTCTGTAAGATTACGCTGAGCCTTTAACAAAGTGATTTCTCTTGCAAGCCCGGAATTTCCAATAATTTCGGCAGAAGCGTTCAATTTAATATCGGAAAATTTCATATCAGAATTTTTATAACTGAAGTTAGAAGAAGCAGTAACTGAAAGTCCGGAAGCCTGAGGAATAGAAGCTTTTACGGAAGGTTTTACGCTCATTACTGCGCCGTTATCATCAAAACTGAGAGAAAAAGTGCCGGTAGAAACAGTGATATCAAAACCATTGCTGATATTTGTAGAATCTAAAGAAAGTTGAGCTTTTTGAGCATCAATTACATTTTTTTTTAGAGTAGTATCGTTTTCAAGATAAGACATTAAAAGATCACAAGTACTGACCGGTTCAAAACAAAAAGCTGCAGAAGAAAGGAATATTAAAGACAGTATCAGACCTAAAGGATATTTTTTAATTTTCATCATTCCTCCTGTCATAATTTTAATCTATTAATACTATTAAAATCATTTGTTGGTAAAATTTGTTACATTTTTAAAATCTAAAAAATTGTTATTGTAACTGTAGAAGTCCGCCAGTGATGCAAAGATGATATTAACCAACAGATTATTTTTCATTTTCCCACCCAAATATACCGTCATTATTTCAGACCAATGATATTATGTCTACATGTTTCTACTATAATATTACTTTGTTCTCCAAAACTTCAAAAGCGATTAATGTTGTTGATTTGTAGTTTTCTGCTATAATCGAAGAACATTCATTTTGGGAGGCGTCTATGAAATTGAAGAAAATCCTTATGCTCAGTCTTGGTTTAGGTCTTGTTTTATTTACAAGCTGTGTCAGAGAAGTAACCACTGGCGGAGAAGATAAACCGGGGAATTCGGTAACAGATTATTCAAAAGATATAAATCCTATAATTAGTTCGACAGCTTCTGTTTGATATGTACCCATAATTCTGGACACATATTATGAACTAGGCGGAACGAATGG
>JAKSTK010000064.1 GCA_024402615.1 Treponema sp. | reverse complement strand
GGCTCAAAAAATGAACCTGTAGATTTAATTTCTACTCTTTCTGACAGACAGCTCCAGATTTTTACTTTGATTGGTAAAGGACTGGGAACTGTAGAAATTGCAGGAAAATTAAACCTCAGCATCAAAACAATTGATACACATAAAGAAAATATTAAATTAAAGCTCCATTGCGGTTCATCTGCAGAATTAAGACAGATGGCTATTGAATGGACTTCTCACTAATCCAATTCTTTTCTTTTAGTTAAAAAAAACTGCAATTATTTCCAATTGCAGTTTTTTTTATTTTATACTGATAAAACACAGTTACAGATTTCTTCCGTAAAGAGCAGAAACAAACGCCAGTTCTTCGGCAGCCTTAGTCTTAAGAGAACCTTTAGCCATACGCCAGGTCCAGTTTGCACCGGTAGTAGCAGGCATGTTCATACGGCCTTCATTATCAACTCCAAGAATATCCTGCATTGGAATAACAGCGTATGCAGCTGTACTGGCAATTGCGGCAGTAATCATGCGTTTTCTTAAAGCTCCTGATTTTACCATTGCCCGTGCTTTTTCTACGGAAAGTTCTTTTCCTTCAAAATACTGTGCAACAAGTACCAGCTGTTCATCATTAATATTTTCAAGCCACCCCTGCATAGTATCGTTATCATGAGTACCTGTATAAGCAACACACTGATCTGTATCAAACTTATGTGGCATAAAACTATTTACCATTCCATTCTGACGAGCCTCATCAGGACTAAAGGCAAATTGTAAAACTTTCATACCAGGGAATCCTGCTTCATCTCTAAGAGCCCGTACCTCATCCGTAATAACACCAAGATCTTCTGCAATTACAGGAACATCACCAAGCTTCTTTTTAATTGTTTTAAACAAATCAATTCCAGGACCTTTTATCCATTCACCATGAATAGCTGTTTTTTCTGTAACTGGTACCGACCAGTAAGCTTCAAAACCACGGAAATGGTCAATTCTAAGAACATCAGTTAATTCAAATACTCGTTTAATGCGTGCAATCCACCAGGCATAACCAGACTTTTTCATTTCATTCCAGTCATACAGAGGATTTCCCCAAAGCTGACCGTCAGCACAGAAATAATCTGGAGGAACACCTGCAACACAATTAGGGCGACCATTTTCGTCCAGCTGGAAATATTTCTGATTAGACCATACATCAGCACTGTCAGGAGCAACGAAAATTGGAATATCACCAATCAGACTGACTCCGTTTTCATTTGCATATTCTTTAAGAGCTGTCCACTGAGAATCAAAAAAGAATTGAATTACCTTATAGATTTCTACATCTTCAGAATGTTCCTTTTTCCACTGTTTCAAAGCCTCTTCATTACAGGTTGCCAGTTCTCTTGGCCAGTAAGAATGCCAGATAGAAGAAGCAGGCTTTTCTTCTGCTGCCTTTGCATCATAAACAGACTTAATACTCATAAACAGAGCAAACTTTTCCAGCCAGCTGTTTTTTGCCTTACAGAAAGCTTTATATGCCGCTTTATCTTCTTCAGATGCATTATTAAGGAAATATAAGGCACTTTTTTTAAGTACAGGAGTCTTCCACCATACAACAGCACCAAAATCAACGTTCCCTTCTTTCTTAATATATTCAGCAGGTTTTACATCTTTTTTATCTGCCCACCCTTTTTCTACCAGCATATCAAGATCAATAAGTAAAGGATTTCCCGCAAAAGTAGAAAAAGATGCGTAAGGAGAATCACCATAACCAGTAGGTCCTAAAGGCAAAATCTGCCACAAAGATTGTCCTGCATCAACCAGCCAATCAACGAACTCATAAGCAGGTTTACCAATGGTTCCAATTCCATAAGTTCCTGAAAGTGATGTAGGATGAAGTAAAACTCCGCTCTTTCGTTCAAATTTCATATTTATCTCCCAAAAAACTAAACTAAATTGATGCTAGCACAATACAAAATATTTTTCCATTATTTCAAAGTAATAGTATAATATATTCAATGGTTATTTATTTTATTACTAAACAGCCAGAGATTTGCCACATAATTGCCCATCGGCTGCCGGAACACAATTGTTTTATTTTCTCTGATACGAACATCTTTTACCAGACATTAACTAATCTTAAGGAATATCCTGATTTACTGCTTGCTGATTACACTCTGTACAATCATGAATTATACAATGTTTACAACCATATAAACTCTCATTACGTTAATCTGCCTTTTATTTTTTATAACGATCCTTGTCCATTAATTGACGACAGAGCACTTCACTGGTATTTAATGCTTAAATATACAAAACGAAGATACTCCTCTCTGAATCCAGATAATTACAAAGATTTATTCAAAAAACTGCAGGAAATAATTCTTGATCCGCAATTACGACCATATATAAATCTTATGCAGGAAACAAAGCCTTTACCGCCTGATTTTGCCGTGACGCATTTATATCATCCCTGCGATTCAGAAGAATTATACAGAACCTTAATGCGCCAAAAAGCAGAAATTAATTTAAGCGAGAACCTGTTTTTCCTTCTGGAAGTTTTGTACAGAAGAATGTTCACTTTCTCTTCTCTTGAGGATTTACAGAAAGTATATGAGTCAGAAAACCGGGAAATAAAAATTAATTCACTGAAGGTAGAAATTTCGCAGTTGAGAACAGCTCTGGAAAAATCAAAAGACAACCACTGTTCAATTATTAAACGGAAGGATGGTTATAAACTTTTTATGTTTTAGATTTTTATAACCTTAAGGTTAAATAAAAAAACGGACTGTAACAGTCCGTTTTTTTATTTATCAGCCTGATTAGTTACCAAGAACTTTTGAAATGCGTTCAAGAACCTTTTTTCTATCCAAAGGTTTAATGATGTAACTCTTAGCACCAAGCATCAAAGATTTTCTTACTAATTCTTCTTTACCCAAAGCACTAACCATTACAACTTTAGCATTTTTATCAAAAGCCATAATCTGTTCAAGAGCAGTAATACCATCCATTTTAGGCATAGTAATATCCATTGTTACCAGGTCAACATGAGGACAAAGTTCCTTATATTTCTGAACTCCATCAGCACCATCAACAGCAGTAGCAACAACTTCATAACTTTCACTTGCAAGAATCTGTCCAAGCTGCTTAGCAACGAACATTGAATCATCTACAACAAGAATTTTGTATGGAGTACCATCATCTTTTAACCCCATTGCAGGACGCTCATTGATTGTTGGATAATCTTGTATTGTTTTCATCTATTTTCTTCTCCTGTTTTATCTGACAATAGCTCTACGATCTATCCTTTTCACGGATTGCTACGTTGATTTCGATTTTACCGTACTCAGTAATAAGAGGTACAATCAAAGCTTCTACATTGTTTGTAGAACCACTCAAAGCTGAAATTTCCATCTGCTGACCAACAAAAAGAGTTGGAGGTGTAATATCAACCTGGAAGTTCAATTCATGAAGCATTGTTACAAACTGACCAGTAATAAGGTTAGCTAATTCACTGATTGTTGATTTTCCTAAATCATCAAATGAAGGTAATTTTTCACCATTCATTACTGAAGCCAAATTAATTGCAGTTTCCAATGTCATATCCAAAAGAACACGACCTTCTACATCTCCTGCAAGACCAACAAGAACAGCAACACCCATTACAGGCATAGCAGTTGATTTTAAGTATAAATCACCGCGCTTAATATCTGCACCACCCAAAACGTCCTTAAGAACGCGGAATGAAGCTTTTACAAACGGGTTAATGTATTCTACTCGCATTTAATCCCTTCCTCTCTATATTGTAATATAATATTACTCTTTTGAATATCCAACAAGAGAATCAACTGATTTCTCGCTGAATCTGTATGATGCAGGCATTGATTCATTTTCACCAATGATTGCTACACCATTTCCTTTCATTTTTTCAATAAATTCCTCGATTATTGTTTCCTGAGATTTCTGATCAATTACTGAAAGAACATCTCTTGCGAAAATTACATCAATCATTGGAAGAACATTTGTGTTTTTACAGTCATGATATTCAAACATGAGACTGTCTTTAATCTCCTGACTAAATGTATAATCGCCGTTAGCTTTCTTCGAAAGATAAGGTTCTATCCATGAAGAAGTAATCTGTGCAGGAACTGCCAGCAAACTCGCATTAGAAACATTTAATAAATCGATATCCTGAGCATAGATTCTGATTTTTGCATCTGGATAGCGTTTTTTAAGTACACATGCCAGACAATAAGATTCTACACCTGTTCCACAACCAGGGTTCCATACAACAATCTGTTTTGCAGAATTCTCTGGAAGAAGCTTATACAGATTATCTGCATATTCTTTTGACCACCAGCTGCCTGTATAACTTGACCAGAATGTGCTTAAAAACTTTTCTGTTTCATCTGCATTCTGCAACTGAGATTTATTTCCAGGTTCTTTTGTCCATTCTGTTAAACGGCGCTGTACCCAGCCTTCATTTACAGGACTGAGGTAGAAACCTTTATCGTTACGCAAACTGTCTGCTATAAACTTAATATCTGCTGTCTGTTCAACAACAGGAGCTGCTTTTTTCTCTACAGGAGCAGCGGCATTTGCAGCAGGTGCACCTACAGAAGGAGCTTTTGTCTGTGCAGGAATTGGCATTGTAGCCTTCTGTGCAAAAGCGGCAAATTCAGAAGATTCTTTATCCTGACTTTCAAGTTTTTCTTTTGCCGTGAAAATACGTTCTACATCAAGCAAAACGTACAATCTGTTATTACATTCAACAACACCACTAATATATTTAATATTAATATCACCAAACAGTGGATGAGGTGGCTGAATGGTACTCTTCTGTACACCAACAACTTTGTCGATTTTATCTACAACAAGACCGAAAATCTGATCATCAACATTAAGAATCAAAAGATTTTCGAGTTTATCATCGTCTCTTTCTTCAACTTCTATATTAAAGAAAAGTCTTAAGTCAAGAATTGGAATAATTTCACCGCGGAGGTTGTATACACCAAGAACAAATGGCAATGTATTTGGAACATAAGTAAAGCGGCCTGCTTTAGCAATTTCCTTTACATGCATAATATCAATGGCATAATCTTTTCCTGCCAGAGAGAAACTTACCATCTTAAAATCAATAAATGAAGCAGCTTCTTTTTTTGCATCTGTTTCGGCAAGAAGTTTTTCAGCAGTTGTCATTTCAGTATTTTCTAAATTAATTGCTTCCATATTTTACTCCCGCCCTTACACAGCCATATTTTCTTTTGCCTGATTCAACAATTCCTGTTTAACGCCTAAATCAAGCAGCTGACTAACATCAACAATAAGAGATACAGAACCATCACCAAGAATAGATGCACCGGCAATTCCTGGAGAGTTTGTAAATGAATCTTTCAAAGGTTTAATTACAACATCTTCTTCTCCAATAAGAGAATCTACCATTACACCAATCTTCTTTTCCTGAGTACCAACAATTACAATGTAACACTCTTCGTTCTGATCTGCATTTCTAATATTAAAGAGTCTTGAAAGTCTAAGTACACTAATAACTTCATTACGAACATTCATAATTTCGTAGTTATCAATATGATTAATTTCATCCATACGGATACACTGGCTTTCAATAACGTTTGCAATTGGAATTGAGTAAATTTCTTTACCAACACGAACCAGAAGACCCTGAATAATTGCAAGAGTAAGAGGAAGTTTAATAGTAAAGGTTGTACCATTTCCTTTTTCTGAAGAAACAGAAATATTTCCTTTAAGGTTTGTAATCATTGTCTTAACAACATCAAGACCGACACCTCTTCCAGAAATATTAGAAATCTTTGCAGCAGTAGAGAAACCTGGCTGCATGATTAACTGATATGCTTCCTGATCAGAAATTGCTTTATCTGGGTGAATAAGTCCTTTTTCAATAGCTTTAGCACGAACTTTATCAACATCAATTCCGGCACCATCATCCTTAATTTCAATAACAATCATGTTACCTTCATTAGAAGCTTTAAGTAATACAGTTCCAGTTTCTGGTTTACCAGCTTTAACACGAACATCTGGAGTTTCAATACCATGGTCAACAGAGTTACGAACACAGTGCATAATAGGATCAAGAAGATCTTCTACTACTGATTTATCAAGTTCTGTATCCTCACCTTCAATAACCAGATTAATTTTCTTGTTCAAATCTTTCTGTAAGTCGCGTACAACTCGTGGGAAACGTGAGAAAATCTGATTAATAGGAACCATTCGAATCTTCATTACGCCTTCCTGCAATTCGCCGGAAATTGTACCAAGATTCTGTGTATATCCACGGAACTTAGAAGAAATTCCCTTCATTCCAGTTTCGTATGAATCAAACATAGCTGCCATTGAACCGTATTCATCAAGAACAGCTTTTTTAATTTCATTAGCAGAAGCACCGTCTTTCATTTCAGCAAGATATTCTGGAATCTTGTCGAACAAACTGCGAAGTTTTTCTTTGTACTGAGCTTCAAGATTCTGGAAAGCTGTCAGTTCATTAGCAGTCTGATTAGCCAGCTGGTTGAAAGAAGCCTTAACAATTACTGCTTCAGAAACAAGATTCAAAAGATTATCAATACGTTTTGAATCAACACGGAGAATAGATCCTTGCTGAGCATGAGCATCTTTTTTCTGTTCTGTTTTTGCTTCTGGTTTAGCTTCAGCTTTCACTGCAGGTTTAGTTTCAGTTTTTACTTCAGCTTTTGGAGCTTCTTCTACCGGTGCAGGTTTAATAATGAGAGGAACTTCAATTTCTTCTTCATCATTCTTTGCACGGTTTTCATTAAGAATTTCATTAAGTAAATCATCTGCAGGAGATGAAGAAACCGGAGCGGCAGCTTCAACTACAGGTGCTGTCTGAACGACTGGTGCTGAAGCAGCTTCTACTCCAGAAGTAGAATAATTATCTTCTGTAATATTGTGAGCATCTGTAATCAATGTAACATCACTCAAGAATGCTACATCTTCAAGAGCAGCTCCATCTTCCGAAGAAGCAATATAATAATAAACGGTTTCATAGAACTGATCTTCGTAAAGGGCATCAAAATCTGGCACAGTTTTTAATACATTACCGGCAGTTTTTAATGCGGCAAATACCTGGATTCCACCGAGAGTGTTCATTGGATTGTTTTCATCAAACTTAATTCCAACACACCAGAGTTTCTGTCCTTCAGCGCAGGCACCTTTTAATTCGAGGTATTCGCTTTCTGACATTTCAGGATAATTAAGACCAGAATTATTTACAGGAGCCGCAGCAACCGGTGCCTGAACTACAGGAGCAGGCTGAACTGGAACTGCAACAGGTGCTGGTTTAGCAGCCTTAGGCTTTGCTGCACCTTTTTCTGGAATATAAGAATGTAATTTTTCCAGAATTCTATCAATATTTTCTTCGTATTTAGATCCATTTTTGCGGGCATCAAGCATTGCTTTTACTACATCAATGGAAGTTAATAACAAATCTACGACATCTTCATCTACTTTAAGTCTGTCTGAACGAATTTCATCCAGTACATCTTCAATAGAATGGGTAAAGTGAGATAACTCCATCATCTCCACAGTTGCAGAACCACCTTTAAGTGTATGAGCAGCACGGAATATTTCATCAATAGCCTCATGGTTAGATGGGTCATTTTCAATGACTAAAACATTACTCTCAAGCTGATCAACCTGTTGTTCTGCTTCTGCAAAAAAGTCTTTGAGAAGTTCTTCATTATTTGGGTCAAGATAATCACTCATATCGAATATTATATACCGAAAATTAGAGTTTTCAAGAGATATTTACTCCCTAAAAAAAATACTTTTCTGAAGTAATTTGAATTCAAGCAATAATTTTAAAGTTAGGTTATAATTATGCCGATATTGAAAGAGGTAAATTTTAAACTAACCCTTAAAAGGAGTTTATTTTGAAAGCAAAAAAACTATTTTCTTCTATATTAATCACAGTTTTACTCACAGGATCTTTATGGGCTGCTGCATCTTTCAGCGGTTATTCTGGAGCAAAATTACAGTACGCTTCTACTCCGTCCGCAGAAAAATATGATCCTGATTTAACCCTCCAGGCATTTGTTCAGGGTCAGTTTAATTTTTCAGAAAATGTCTGGAGTCATCTGGAATTTTCAATCGATACAAAAGATTTTATAAGTGATGAATTATTCTCTTCTACAGATGCAAAATTCAAAGTTGATGAAATTTCATTAATTTTCCGTTCAAGAATTGAAACTCAGGCAAACTATTTCAGCATTTTCATGGGAACTTATGACCCGGTTGGTTCAGACGTTTTCCTTCAGAGATATTTTGGTATTCAGCCGGTTGCCTCTAAACTTACAGAAAGCTGGCTTGGACTTTCAGGTTCAATTCTCTACCCTCACTTTGGTCTAGGTATCAGTGATGTAATCAAATTAAACAATGCTCCAATTGCTTTGGGAACTTACATCTATGTTAATCATGAAGATGAAAAATACTTTGTTTTTAATGCAGATGCCAGATTTGCCTGTGTATATCGTTATCTTACATGGGATTTAGCTGTAGGGCTGGGCACTCCAATTGCAAACAAATACAAAGGTGAAGATGTAATTTTTGCTGTTGATACAATTTACTGGCATGCAGGAACAACTCTTCTTGTAGGAAATAATTACACTCCTAGCCTCTTTATTCAGGCTGGTTTGTATAATGCACCATTTAATAAAACCAGTGGAAAAATTGGTTTTGGGCCTTCAAACATGTATGTTTTGATTGAACCACGCTTTATTATTGGAAATGCAAAACTTGTTATTTCTGCATACAATCTTCCACAGGAAACTGTTAATGAAATTATGCTGATTGACAGTACTTTAGGCATGAGTTTGAACTTCTACTCAGAAAATCTTTCTATTGGTTCAAAAGAGATGTCTCTTGGAGTTCTGCTTAATGTATCATTCCCAAATAAAACTTTTATGGACTTAGTTGATCCAATGGGATTCTTTGCAAACACAATTCTTCCTAAGGACTTTGATCTTTCTGTAGCACCATACATGTCTACAAACTTCCTTAGCGGCAGACTGAACACTAAGCTTACAGTTCATGCCATGAAAATTATGACAGGAAAATGGTATGATGCCCTTACCTGTGACTTTGGATTTACAACAAGTCTGTAATTAAATATTTTTAAGGTTAAAAAAAAGAGTATCTGAAAATCAGATACTCTTTTTTTATTTTAACAACGGATTATGTGAATTGATTAGAATTCTAATTTGCTTAATCTTTCACAAGCTTCTTTTACAGATTCATGATGACCAAATGCACTTACACGAATAAAGCTTTCACCTGCTGGGCCAAAACCACTTCCAGGAGTTGTTACAACGTTACATTTATCAAGAATTGTATCGAATACTTCCCAGCTCTTCTTTCCAGGGAATTTTACCCAGATATATGGAGAGTTACCAGTAAAGTAAACCTGTGCACCAGCCTTCTTAAAGTTTTCACCTTCGAAAGTCTTTTTGATTAAAGCGGCATTTTCAAGATAATAGTCAATTACTGACTTCATTGCAGCAAGACCTTCTGGATCAAGACAAGCAAGACCACCAGCCTGAACAATATTAGATGCACCGTTGAACAAAGTTGTCATAACACGGTTCCAGTCTGCATGAACAGAAGAACCATCTGCATATTTCAAATCCTTTGGAACTACCGACCAGCCAAGACGAACACCAGTAAATCCTGCAGGTTTTGAATAAGAGTTGATTTCAATTGCACAAGTACGAGCACCTTCAATTTCGAAGATTGTTTTTGGCAATTCTGGATCACGGATAAATTCTCTGTAAGCAGCATCAAAAATAATGATACAACCGTTAGCATTAGCAAAGTCTACAAGTTTTTTAAGTTCTTCTTTTGTTGAGACAGCACCAGTTGGATTGTTTGGTGAACAGAAGTATATCAAAGAATCTTTTTCAATTTTTGATAAATCTGGGAAGAAGTTATTTTCTGGTGTACAAGGCATATATGTTACACCTTCGTAACCTGTTCCATTATTTTTACCGGCTGCACCAACAATTACTGAACCATCAACATAAACAGGGTAAGCAGGATCCTGAACAGCAATTTTTACATTTGAACCAAATAAAGTCTGAATTCTTGCAATATCACATTTAGCACCATCAGAAATAAAAACTTCATCTTCTGTTGCCATATCTTTATAGAAAACTTCAGCAATCTTTTTTCTGAGCTGAGTTAAACCCTGTTCATCACCATATCCCGAATAACCTTCTGGAGTTGCAAGTCCAAGGGAATAATCTGACAAAGCCTTTGAAATATACTGTGGAAGAGGTTCTGTTGTGTTACCAATTCCAAGACTAATGATTTTTGCATCTGGATGAGCAGCTACATACTCTCTTCTACGACGATTAATTTCTGGAAAAAGATATCCAGCTGTAAGGTTTTCAAAACCTGAATTTCTTTTAATCATATTTTTGCTCCTGCTAAAACTTTTCAACTTGAATCTAGCACAAATCACGGTTTTAAACAATTAATTTTTTATTCTTTTCTTTTGTTACTTTTATCATTAAATTTTATTTATTGTATAAAGGTTATTTTTAATGAAAAACGAAGAAGCAGAATACGAAATATATGATGAAAATAATAAGAAAGAAGAAGCATTAGCTCCTGCAATTATTTCTTCTGAACTGGCGAATCCAAATGATTTTTATAAAATGGCTTTTCAGTTTCAAAAAATCATGATGATTTATGAAAGTGCCATTAAACAGGTTGAAACAAAACTTGATATTTTAAATAAAGAAGCAAAAGTTGGAAGAACAAAAAATCCTATAGAAACAATTAAAACCCGTATAAAATCTCCTGACAGTATTTCACAAAAACTGGAAAAGAAAGGACTTCCAGTTACTTTTGAATCTATGATGGAAAATCTTAATGATATTGCAGGAGTTCGCGTTATTTGTCCTTATATCTCTGATATTTACACTGTTCGGGATATGCTTTTACGCCAGCCGGACATTAAACTTTTGAATCAAAATGATTATATTGAAAATCCAAAAGAATCCGGTTACAGAAGTCTTCATATTGTAATTGAAGTTCCGGTTTATCTTTCACAAACTGCTCATAAAGTAAAAGTAGAGATTCAGCTTAGAACAATTGCAATGGATTTCTGGGCAAGTCTGGAACATGAGCTGCGTTATAAAAACAAGGCAAAAATTCCAGACAGTGTTAGAAGAGAATTATTCAGAGTTGCAGAAACCATAGCAGCTACCGACCGGGAAATGGAAGAAATTGCTATGGAACTGCAGGAATTAGACTGATTATTATTCAGTCTTAATATAGTTCTATCTATTCAATAATATTGTCTGCACGCATTACATCAAATACAGAATTATCACAAATAAACAGGCCTACACTACCAAAAACAAAAGTAGTTCCACCTTCCGAAAGATAATTCTCAATTTTTGTAGCCCAGTCTCTGACACGGTCAGTAACTGAAAGTTTATAGTGAGCAGTATAAGCAAGCTGAATTTCTTCTGGAATTTCACTTAAATCAAGTGCAAATTCTTTTTTAAGATATTCTGTATCATCAGCAAGGTAAGCTTCATACATTGCCGCACTTTTGTCTTCCAGTGGATTATATTCAAAAATATTTTTGATTGTCTGTTTAAGGTTATACATCTGGAAAGCCCAGTCTCCGTATGCAAGAACCGAAATCTGAGCTTCTGCAGTATCCAGAGATTCAAGTGGAACTCCCATCTGTGCAAGTTCATTTGTAAGAACAAGCCCTGCCCCGTATTCAGCAGAAACCTTTTCCGAAATCAAAAGCCCTGTCATACTTAAATCAAGAACCCAAGGTTTATAAGAAGCAAAAGTTGCAGTATTTTCCATACCAAAGAAATGAAGTACACATTCCAGTTCTTCATCTGTTAAATCATCAGCAAGACTATGACCATCAGATTCAATTACGCTGTTTTCAATTTCCTGTGTTAATTTAAGCACAAAGTCCTGCATAGTTTCAGGGTTCATTTCACATACAAAACGATTTGATGCACCTAAAGCTTCCTGAACAGGCTCTGCCAGTGGATAAAGTCTTTCATCACCAACATTTACAACACCAAAAACATAAACTGTAGATGGAGCACCGTTCGCATCAAGACCAGAGATTTTCCAAAGCATGTTATTTTCTGTTTTTTCAACAACCGCTTTAGGTTCAGATATATTTGTTTCAACTTTATTAGAAGCACAACTGAAGAAAAAAACTGCAGCTGCTGCAAGAATCAAGATTTTTTTAAGTGAATTGATTTTCATTTTTAATTGCCCTCTTTTCATTAAATAATAATGTATAAAAACTCATGACGCAATATCACTTTTTTTTACAACTAAAGGGTTAACTCTCCCGTATTAATTGCTATTGAATCGCAAATTTGATACTATAAATAGTAATAAATTAACATTTACAGGAGACAAATTATGTCTACACCTTTAGAAAACTATCTTGCTTCTTGCGGCGGAAAACCTACTGCTGCAATGTGTGCTTACGTTGCAAATCTTCAGCAGGTTGCTGCAGTTGGTCCAGATATCGCTGCTTCAATCGTTAATGAAATTGATAATCAGCGCAGCCACTTAAAATTAGTAGCTTCTGAAAACTATTGTTCTTTGAACGTTCAGGCAGCTATGGGAAACCTTCTTACTGATAAATATGCAGAAGGATATCCTGAACACCGTTATTATGGCGGCTGTGTAAATATTGATGCTGTAGAAAATGTTGCTGCTCGTGAAGCAGAAGCTCTTTTTGGTGCAGATTATGCATATGTTCAGCCACACTCTGGTGCAGATACAAACCTCGTTGCTTACTGGGCAATTCTTTCTGCAAAAGTTGAAACTCCGACTTTGGAAGAACTTGGCGTTAAATCATTAAACGATCTTACAGACGAACAGTTTGCAGAACTTCGTGTAAAATTCGGAAATCAGAAGCTTATGGGTCTTGATTACTCTTGCGGTGGTCACCTTACACACGGTTATAAAATGAACGTTTCTGCAAGAATGTTCGAATCTCATCCATATGGTGTTGATAAAGAAACTGGTCTTTTGGACTACGATGCAATTGAAAAACAGGCTATGGAAGTAAAACCTCTCAT
>JAKSTK010000063.1 GCA_024402615.1 Treponema sp. | reverse complement strand
ATTATTATTCTTCTACAGAAACAGTTCCACTGGCAGTAATAACTTTTTCTGCGGCAGGTCTAGGCTTATGCTTCTTCTTTTTCTTTGGAGCAGGTTTTTCTGCAGTTGCTTTAGGAACGGAAATTTTTATGTTTACACCTAAATCTGCAAGCACAGTTTTTACGGCAAATTCCAGCTCCCTTCTCTGAGGATTCATTGGAAGTACAAAGTTACGGCATTCTGTCCAGGTTTTTGCGTAAAGTTCATTAGGGGAATATTTATTTTCAGTTTCTTTTTCCCAGTCTGTTAAACCGGTAATAAAATCATAAATTAAATAATACAGTTTCTTTCCAAGCCGAACGCCAGGTTCAGTTCTTGTAAGTTCATCCATTTTTTTAAGATTTGACATAAAAGCAAATTCTTTTTCTTTACTGTCAAAAATCATTGCAGCAGCGGCAGGCTGTAAATACATAAAAAGATCTGTATCAATTGCTTCTGAAATAATATCGTAAGAATGACCGCTGTTAATAATCTTCAGTAATTCTTCTGTTAATCTTGATGGAGAAACCTGCGAAAGAAGTCCTGCTGAACTGCGGATTTTTCTTCTTAAAGAAAATGGCATTTTTGCGTGAGTTGTAGCAGAATACTTTATGGCTCTGAGCATTCGGACAGGATCATCAACAAAAATACAGTCCAGAGAAATTACAGGATTAAGTATATGCTTTTTAATATCCCGCATACCACCCACATAGTCTATTACCTGCTCCTGAAGTGGATCATAGTAAAGGGCGTTCATTGTAAAATCACGGCGCATTACATCCTGTTCAATAGTTCCAAATTCATTTCCTACAGAACCTTCTTCGTTTGAACGGAAAGTACTTACTTCAAAAATCTTTGGACCAAAAACTACATGAACAAGACGGAAACGACGGCCAATAATGCGGGAATTTCTGAAAATTCTTTTGATTTTAGATGGAGTTGCATCAGTTACAATATCAAAATCTTTTGGAGTATTACCAACAATTAAATCACGGACAGCACCGCCAACAATATATGCAGTATAACCAGCGTCTTTTAAACGGTGGATAATCTGGAGGGCGTCACTATCAATTTTATCAAATGGTATTAAATGCTCTTCTTTAGTATAAACAACGGCTTTTTTTATTAATCTGCCGTTTTTATCTTTTCCATAACGATACAACACAATGTTTTAATTATTCTAATATTTTAATTGTAGTCAATACGAAACAGAAAATTAGTGTTTGCTAAGCCAGGTAAGAACATCTTTTTCTACCTGTTCTTTGTCATTTTCATTAAAGATTTCGTGGCGGTCACCGGCATAAGCAGTAATTTCCAGATCTTTAACTCCGTTTTTCTTGTATATATCAAAAAGCTTTGTAATTGTCTTACCGTAATCTCCAACAGGATCTTCCGCACCGTAAATAAAATAAACTGGAAGATTAGCAGGAACTTTTTTAATATTTGACTTTTTGTGAATCATTGTCAGAAGATTCATCATATCCAGGAAGAACGAAGTTGGTAATGGAAAACCACACCAGCGGTCATCTTCATACATCTGAACATTCATTTCATTTGCAGAAAGCCAGGAATTTTTATTTGAAGGATTTTCAATTCGTTTGTTATAACTGCCAAAAGCAAGATTATCCAGCATTTTTACAATGGAATTTCCACCCTTAAACAACTTTACCAGTTTAACAGCAATTTTTCCGCCGCCAATCAATGCTGGTCTAGGACCTGCTGTGCCACAAAGTATACAACCAGTAATATTTTCACCATATTTTTCGATATAAGCCTGACTTACAAAAGATCCAAAGGAATGACCTAAAAGATAAACAGGTTTTCCTTCGTAATCCTTTTTAAGTGAATCAATTATTTCATGTAAATCTTCTACAACCCGCAGGTAGCCATTTTTTTCGGCCAGTTTTCCATACATTGCATTTACAGAATCTTTTTCTATTGCAATTTCTGCAGTTCTTCCGTGACCACGCATATCATAAGCATTAAAAACATAGCCCTGCTCAGCCAGAATTGAACCCAAACGGTCATAACGCAGACAATGCTCAGCAAGTCCGTGATGTAATTCTACAACTCCTTTAATTTCTTCCGGAGTATCTGGAGACCATTTACAGCAGTTAATTTCTGCTCCATCACTTGCCTTAAAAATATAATTTCTAACCTGCATAATAACCTCACAAAAAAAGTAATATATATATTATTTGTTTGAAATTTGATAAAATTAATTATATGGAAACAACTACCGTAAAAACAGAAAAAACCGTTTTTGGAGGAAATACAATTGCTAAAATTAACTCCAAAACAGTATTTATCCCATACAGTTTACCTGGCGAAACTTTATCAATAAATATAGTACAACACAAAAATGATTATGACAACGCAGAAATACTGAAGGTAATAGAACCTTCTCCTCACCGGGTTGAACCAAAATGCAAATATTATGGTGTTTGCGGTGGTTGCAACATGATGCACATTTCCCCTGAATATCAGAAGGAATTGCGTAAAATCATGCTTTCTGATGCTTTTAAAAACAATCATGTAGACATTTCACCAGAACAGATTGAAGTAATTTCTGGTCCAGAAACAAATTACCGTTGCCGCTATCAGTTTAATGACGGTGGACTTTCCGGCAAAAGCAGTAATGCAATTATTCCAATTGAAAATTGTCTGTGTGCAGAAGCCCCTGTTAATAAATATCTTTCAGAAACAGCAATGTCAAACCGTCCTAGAGGCAGAGTTCATTTTTTTGGAAGTGATAAAATTTCGGAAGGTGAAAAGCTTAGAACTACTGTTGTTCAGGCCGAAAAACCGGTTGCTAATCAGGTAAAGGGAAATAAAAACAAAAAGGTAAAAGTAAAAGAAAATCATTATTTTGCGGGAACTGTTCTTTCTCCAGAAAATACTGTAACCGTAAAACTTAATGACAAAAATATTTCTTTTGATGTACGGGGCTTTTTTCAGTCTAATCTTTATGTTTTTGAAAAAGTACTTAAGCTGATTTGTGATTCTCTTCCAGGTGGAAAAAATGTACTGGATATGTATTCTGGCTGCGGTTCCATTTCTGCTTTTCTTGCTGATAAATACGAAAATGTTGTGCTTGTTGAACACAACCGCGATGCTCTTGTATTTGCAGAAAAAAATATGGCAGGTACCGGTCATGTAAGCTATGGATTTTCTGGTGAGAACTGGGTAAAAAACTGTGCTGCTTACTGTGGAAATTTTGATGCCTGTGTAGTTGATCCACCTCGTTCCGGAATGGAAAAAGCAGTTGCTGATTATTTATGTAAAAGTGAAATTCCATATATTCGTTCATTATCCTGCGATCCTGCAACTCACGGCCGAGATGCTGCAAAACTGATTAAAGCAGGATATAAGCTGGAAAAGCTTTATCTTCTGGATTTTTATCCTAACACCAGCCATATTGAAAGTCTTGCTATTTTTAAGCTGATGTAACTTTATTTTTACAATGAAATTTAGATATTAGAATGAAAAAATTACTGAAATCCTTATTTATTGCATTTTCATTTTTCTCTTTTATAAATACTGCACTTACGGCGCAGGAACTTAATACTGTAAATTCTTCCTGGTCTACAGTAATTCCAGGAAAAGTAATTTGCCAGCCACAAACAACCAGTTTTGGTTTTGCGGTAATTTCTGATGCCAGAACCTTAATGTGTTATACCACCGAAGGAAAATTCCTGTGGGAAAAATACTTAACAAAAGCCACAAGACCTTTTTTTTCTGTTCTTGATTATGATTTTTTTGCAGTTGTAACAAACTTTGGAAAAAGACTTACAATTCTCAATCCTGACGGCCGTGAATTATGGACAGAAAATTTTGATGATAAAATCCTCGATGCACCATTTTCCGGCAGAGACGGAAGAATTTTTGTAAGAACAGAAAATAAATTTTATTGCTACGGCATTAATGGCTTAAAAAAATGGGATATAGAAACTCCGGAACAGAATCCACTTCATCCGGAAGTTTTACCTGATGGTTCACTTATTGTATTTTTAAATCAGCTTTCCGACGGAAAAACAAAAGCATTCAGAATCACCCCATTTGGTGAAATTATTGAGGATATTACCTTTGCCGGAGAAGTAACTACTTCCCTTACAACTCCAGCCGGAGTATTTCTTACTTTTACCGATGGTACTTCAGGACTTTTTGATCTTGTAGAAAATAAGGCTACTCACAAATGGCTTTTCAAAAAAGATAAAACTTCTAAAACCAATAAAGACTTTTTTATTCTTTCCCGTAATAAAAAAGAAATCGTTTATATTAATCACAAAACCAGTGGAATTGAAGTTGATTATGTAAACATTGATAACGGAGAAATCTATAAAAGCTTTACTTACACTACTCTTAAGGATGTTGTATATTCTGCATTTACCGATGATGGCGTTCTTCTTGCGGGAGATAAAGCAGCTTACTTTTACAGTAACCGTGGAAACGAACTGTGGTCTGGAAGTTTACCGGACAAAAAAAGTAAAGAATACTACAACTATCTTACCTTCACGGAAGATAATTACTTTATTCTTTTCTGCAACAACTGGACAATAAATGCTTTCCGTACAGTTATGAATGCTTCCCGTAAAAACAATAATAAAAAAAAGGAAGATAAGCCTGATTATTCAGCCTATCTCTCAGCAGATACTTCTAATTTCTTTGAGATTTTTAAAACCTCAATTGATGAAAAACTTATTTCTCCAGAACGAATGGCAGAACTAAAAAATGGTAATTACGGTCCAAAAGAAGCTGTCTATCTTTCTGAGCTTACCGGTGCACTGGAAATGTATAAACAACATCTTCAGACTTCCAATACCGGCAGCCGTGTAGATAAAGATGTTTTCCTTGTTGATAAACCTGGACTTGAAAAGCTGATTTCTACAATTCCTTTGTTTGAAAGTACAGAACTATCCGATTACACAAATTATCTTCTTACAAAAGAAACAGAAAAAACTCTGCTTCATACTGTGCTTACAGGAATTATTGAAAATCCATATGATCCGGAATTAGAAACTCTTGCGGCAATTGAAAAACTCACCGGAAGATTATCTTCCCGTGACGACTTTTTACTGAATGATGTAATCAACGCTGTTTACGCAATTTGTGAATTTAACGGAAAAGCCGCTTTGGATAAAAAAGGAAAAGATATATTAACAACTTTCCTTTATCCAAATTTCAAATCAACCACCAGAACAAATGCCCGTAATGCATTAAAAGCTATTGTTTCTGAATAATTTAAATAGAATTTCCAACTCTCCTATGTTATAATAATTGCGTTCTGTTTTTAAATAAATCTACAGAAAAGGTGGAAACATGAAAAAATTATCTTCTATCCTGATTTTGAGCGCACTTATCAGTACCGCTCTTTTTGGTCTTTCAGTTGATGAACCAGAATTAAAAAAGACAGGAAGCGAAACTATTGAATTCATTAACTACACAGGACCTCATAAAGTAATTGACAGTCTTGCTGCAATTAAAGGAATTGGTTCTGGATTAGGCAGCAAAATCACTCCTGCCAAAGCATCACAGGTTGGAGACAAAAACAAGTATTATGTAGTGCATGCTGTTGATCCAAACGAAACAGGAAAACTTGATGCAGATATTATTTACATTGGTAAAAACGCAACAGTTGACCATGTAAAAAACCTCCGCAGAATTATCAGTGCTTATCTTTCTTCTGCTTATGGTTATTCAGAAAAAGATGCTGATACTCTTGCAGTATTCGTAACAGTTTATAATGCTGTTTACCGCGGAAAATATGACACTTACTCATCAAAATATAAATCTGTTGTAATGAATAATCTTTCAAAAGCAAACTGTGGTCTTTCTGTAAATTACAAAGACTGGCCTGGTGCTTCAGAAATTGTTATTCCTTTATATGATGTAAATAATGGTGGTCTTTCTACAGTAGATACATCTGTAATTTCTGATTCTAAAGTTGTTGATTCAATGAAAGAAGATGAAGATAAAAACGTAGATCCTCGTAAAGACATGGTTGATCTTAAGGAACGCGAAGCTGAAGAAGCTACTGATAAAGCTCAGGCTTCACAGAAAAAAGCTGCAGAAGAACAGAAAAAATTAAACGAAACTAAGAAAGAAGCTGAACAGGCAGAAAAGAAAGCTGAAGAAGCTAAAAAAGAAGCAGAAAAGAATCCAACTGCAGAAAACAAAAAAGCAGCTGAAGAAGCTAAAAAAGAAGCTGAACAGAAAAAAGAAGAAGTAAAAGAACAGCAGGAAAAAACTGATGAAGCTAAAAAAGAAGCTTCAGAACAGCAGACTGTTGCAGACAAGAAAACTTCAGAAGCTCAGTCAGAAAGAAAAGACATTGCTGCAGACCAGCAGGAACTTCAGAAAAAAGAAGCTGAAGAAGCTAAAATGCCATCTGAATACGGTATTATCTTAAGTGACGAAAAGGCAATGCTTTCAAGACTTGTTCGCTTTAATACAGAAACTGGTGAAATCATTAAAAAATCTCCAGTATCATACATCCGTAACCGTACAATTTATGACACATCAAGTGACTTTATTGCAGTTGCCGGTGAAAATACTGGAAACGGAACAATTAAACTTGTACTGATTTCACAGGATACAATGGAAATTACTTCTGAAAGTAATGAAACTCTGGCAGAAGATTCTGTTTTAGTAAAAGACGGTGATGATTACTACTGTGTAATTTCTGACGACGGAAAATATGTTGTTGGTAAATTCGGTAATGATTTGAAACTTAAAATTAAATCTCCAGTTGCTGTAACAAGTTCAACACCTATTACTCTTACAGACTCAGGTCTTGTTGTTACTTCTGCATCTGGTCAGTTAAGACTTCTTTCTTTGAAAGACTTAACATCAATTACTAAAGAACAGGCTGCCGCAGAAAGAGCTGCAAATGAACCTGATCCATTAGCAAAATAATTAATTAATTAATTATTTTAATTAATAAAGCGGAAATTTCTTCAATACTGGAATTATTCTGGCATTGTTAGATTTCCGCTTTCTTTTTATTAATTGTAAAAAATAATTTCATTGAGGAAAATATGAATATTTTAGATTTATCTGGAGACTGGAATTTATCTGGTAAAGATGTAAATTGTATTGCCACAATTCCTGGAGATTTTCATTCTGCACTGTTAAAAAACGGAATTATTAAAGATCCATTTTACGGTTTTAATGAACAGGAACAGTTTTGGGTTGGAAAAACCGACTGGACAATTGAACGAACTTTTGATTTTGAAAAAAAAGAAAATTCATATAACTTTCTTACAATAACCGAAGCAGATACTTTTTTTACAGTCTTTGTAAATGGTAAACATGCTGGAAAAGGTCAAAATCAATTTATTCGCCATCGTTTCGAAATCTCAAAATTCCTGAAAAATGGAAAAAATACAATCAAAATTCTTTTTGAATCTGCAGAAAAATGCTGCGAAAAAATTGCAAAAAAACTTCCTTACCCTATTCCTCACGCCCAGTACGATATTTCTTCACAGTATAGAAATCTTGCCAGAAAATGCCAGTGTCACGGTGGTTGGGACTGGGGTCCTTGTATTATGGTCAGCGGTATTTATGACAAAATATTTATTGAAACAGTTTCAGAAGGATTATTCGATAATATTCTTGTAAATTACAATCACAAAAATGAAGATTGGACTGCAAACATTACAGCAACTTTAACCAGCTTTACCGAAAAAAAACTTCCACTCACTTTCAAAATTTCTGGAGATGGTATTGAAACTTCAACAGAAACAATAAAAGCTGATTTAGTAAAGGGTAAAAATCAAGTTACTGCAAAAATTAAAGTACATAATCCTAAAACCTGGAAAACTTCCGGAGAATTAAGAGAAGAAGATTTAACAGAGAATACCCTTTATAATCTGGAAGTTTCTTTTAAAGATTCTGTTGCAGGCACTGTCAAAGAAGAAAAGAAAATCTGTTTTTCAACACTTAAATGTGTTTCGGAATACGACAAAGTTAAAAATGAACCAGGCCGAAGTCTCTATTTTGAAAAGAATGGCAGAAAAGTTTTCGCAAAGGGTTCCAACCGGATTCCTCCAGATTCTTTACCATCCAGACTTACAGAGGAACGATACACAGACCTTCTTAAATCTGCTGTAGAAGCTAACCAGAATATTATTCGTGTCTGGGGCGGTGGAATTTATGAAAAAGATATTTTTTACGAACTGTGTGATCGTCTTGGAATTATTATCTGGCATGATTTTATGTTTGCTTGTTCAACTTATCCAAATGCTCCATGGTTTCAGGATGAGGTTTCTAAAGAAATAAATTATCAGGTAGCAAGATTACAGCATCATCCGTCTATTGGTATCTGGTGCGGAAACAATGAAAACTTTGGTTCCCTCAATTGGTTCAAAGAATGCCGTGATAATCCAATCAGATATATGGTTGATTACGACCGTCTTTTTAACGGCATAATTAAACCAATTGTAAATGAAATTGATCCAAACCGAATGTTTTGGCCAAGTTCACCATGTGCAGGTCCAGATGATTTTAAAGATAACTGGCATGCAGACAGTTTTGGCGATATGCATTATTGGTCAGTATGGCATGAACGTAAAAGTTTTGATGCCTATATGTCTATTAATCCTAGATTTGTTTCTGAATTCGGTTATGAAGCTTTCCCTTCTATTGATTGTATTCGTTCTTTTGCTGAAGAAAAGGATTTTAACTTTACAAGCAAATTAATGGAATATCATCAGCGTTGTACCAGCGGAAATTCAATTATGCTGGAAAACTTCACAAGATATTTCCGTTTCCCAGAAACTTTCGAAAATATGGTTTACTTAAGTCAGGTTCAGCAGGCAGTAGCAATTAAAACTGCAGTTGATTGGTGGCGTTCTCTTAAGCCTCACTGTATGGGTTCTATTGTCTGGCAGCTGAATGATATCTGGCCTTGTCCATCCTGGTCTTCTCTGGAATACAGCGGAAAATGGAAGCTTTTACATTACGAAGAAAAGAAATTTTTCAGCAATGTTTATGTTCCTGCTTTTATTAAAGATAACACACTTCACTGCTCTTTCTGTAATGATACAAAAGAAACTGTTAAAGCAGAAATTAAAATCCGCTTTATTAAGTTTGACGGTTCAGAATATGCACCAACCGTAACAAAAGTACTTTCTGTAAATGCAGATGAAACTGCAGAATTTTACACACAGGAAATTAAATCTGAAGACAAAGAAACTTACTTTATTTATGTTCAGATGATTGGTATTTCCGAAAGTAAAAAACTGTACAATTGTGAAAATACTGTATGGCCAGCCTTGTATAAACATTGCGATCTTGAAGAAGCTCAGATTAAAATGGAAGTTTCTGAAATCAACGGTGGTTATCAGATAACACTGGAAGCAGACAAACCTTCCTTCTTTGTTTCTCTTGATACAAACACGGTTAAGGGTCGTTTCTCTGACAACATGTTTACTTTACTGCCGGGTTCTTCTGTTACAGTGGATTTTACACCTTCCGATAAAACTACAGCGGAAGATTTAATGAATGATATTGTAATAAATGATTTAAGACATACATACTAAAAAATAAAAAAAGTGGTTTTCATAAACCACTTTTTTTTATTTTTAATCATCATGTCCTTTGTTTGCATAGGTTGCATAAGCCGGAACCCACATAATATCAACATCACCAGTAGGACCATTTCGCTGTTTTGCAAGAATAATTTTTGCATCCTGTACAGCAGCTTTATCATCGCGGAGACGCTCTCTGTGAATAAACATTACAACATCCGCATCCTGTTCAATAGAACCAGAACCACGAAGCTGTGCAAGGTTTGGTTCCTGACCTTCCGCATCACGGGCAACCTGACAAAGTGCAACAATTGGGATTTTTAATTCACGGGCAAGAGCCTTAAGAGATTTAGAAATTTCAGAAATCTGTTCGTAAACAGGAGCTGCAGTATTTTCTGTAGAAATAAGACCAATATAGTCAATAAAAATAATTTTTACATGATGATTTACAACCATACGTCTAGCCATTGCACGGAGATCAAGTAAACGCATATTTGGAGTATCAACAATGTATAAAGGGGCTTCAAACCATCGGCCAGCCGCATCCTGAATCTTTTTTACTTCATCCATACGAAGCATACCAGAACGCATTTTCTGCATATCAACTCTAGCTTCCATTGAAAGAATACGCATACCAATTGATTCAAAAGGCATTTCAAGAGAAAAGAAACCGCAAGGGATTTTTCTTTCCAGTGCAATATTCTGCATAATTGAAAGTGCAAGAGCTGTTTTACCAATAGATGGACGAGCACCAATAATGATAAGTTCAGATTCCTGAAAACCAGAAGTCATAATATCAAGACGAGAGAACCCAGAAGGAACACCAGTAAACTGATTTTTACTCTTATATCGTGATTCAATAATTTCAATTTCTTTAATCATGATATTTTTAACTTCATGAATAACTGTTGTTTCGTTTCTTTCGTTTAATGCAAAGATTTTCTTTTCTGCTTCTGCCAGCAAAGTAGCACTGTCATGTCCAAGGTCAAAGGAATCTGCTTTAATTTCCTGAGTAATTTTAATAAGGTCACGGCGAGTAGAACGGTCCAGAACCATGTCTGAGTAATAATCAATATTTGCTGCAGATGGAACTGTATCAGTTAATGAAGCAATGTAAGCAGCACCACCCGCCTTTTCAAGATTACCTTCCAGGGTAAGTTCATTAATTAAAGAAAGAGTATCTCCCTGTACATTTTTTGCAAAAAGTGCCTGTAAAGCACCGTAAATTACCTGATGCTGTGGTGAATAAAAACGTTCAGGACGAAGATTGGAAATAACATCTGACATTGCCCCCCAGTTTAATAAAAGGGCTCCCAAAACAGCCTGTTCTGCTTCAATATTGTGTGGTGGAACTTTATCCATCAATGTCTGATCCATATCAACCTCCCGCGGAATTAACATTATATCATAGAAATATAATGATTGAACTTAAAAGTGACAAAAAAAAGAGCGGATTTTCATCCGCTCTTTTCTTAAACCAAACAATCTAAATTGTTTCAGTTTATAAGAAAATTAAGCATTAGCTTCTGTTGCTTCAGCAGCAGGTGCTTCTTCAGCTTTTGTAGCTTCTGCAGCAGCTTTTGCATCATCAGCATTTTCAGCTTTTACTACAACTTTTACTTCAGCTGTTGAAGCTTCGTAAAGTTTAACAATTGCTTTGTAAGTACCTGTAGTCTTGATTGCAAGACCAGGAAGTTCGATTCTTTTGCGTTCAATTTCATATCCTGCTTTAGCAAGTGCTTCAGCAACAACATGAGTTGTAACAGAACCGTAAAGTTTACCATTGTTACCAGCTGGCATTGAGATAACCAATTCTGCACCTTCAAGTTTTTCTTTAAGACTTGCAGAATCCTTTCTCTTCTGTTCTTTGCGTGCTTCGATTTCTTCTTTGCGTGCTTCGAACATCTGAGCTGTTCCTTCATTGTAAGGTACAGCAAGACCACGTGGAAGGAGGAAGTTACGAGCGTAACCTGCAGCTACGTTTTTTACATCTCCCAATTCACCCAATGCTTTAACATCTTCGTTCAAGATAACTTTCATATTCAAGCTCCTCTTTTATTTTTTTTACGGGCGCGTCACCAGGAGTTGGATCGCTACCCGATTTTTAATAATTAAAATTAGTCTGCAACGTATGGAAGCAAACAGATTGCTCTTGCGCGTTTAATAGCACGAGCAACTTCACGCTGGTGTTTTGCACATGTACCAGTGATACGACGTGGAAGAATCTTACCTCTTTCTGTCATATAGCGACGAAGTGCATCAGAATCTTTATAATCGATTTTTGCTTTGTTAGCACAGAAACGACATACCTTCTTGCGGAAGAATGTCTTTCCTTTTGAACGACCATCACGATCGTCTTCGCGTCCTTCAGTTTCAGGAGAAGCTGCATTAACTGCTTCTACTTTTTTTTCTTCCATTTCCTGTGTATTTTCTTCAGACATTGTAATCTCCTTAAATGAGCTTTTTGTTTAACAATAATTTTTAGAATGGAATGGATTCATCCATACTCATTCCACCATCGCCGTAGGAATCAGGGTAACCCGAGAAACCACCCATTGGTGCAGAATTATTAATTGGCTGGAAAGTTGAGGCACCCCCAACAGACTGGCTTGCGCCGCCTCCATTTCTTCCACCTAAAAGCTGTACTGTATTTGCTACAACACTAACTTTTGACATATTCTGACCAGTATCTTTGTTTGTCCAGCGATCCTGTTTAAGATATCCGTCAACTGCAATCTGCTGACCTTTTACAAGGTATGGCTTAAGATTTTCTGCAGTTTTTCCCCAGATAGTTACATCAAAATAATTAACTTCATCAACCCACTGATCACCATTCTTACGGCTTCTGTTTACGGCAATGCTTACATTTGCTCTAGCCTGTCCGTTTCCGACAATACTAAAACTTCTTTCATCATTTCCAAGATCTTTAGTCAGACGACCGATAAGTACAACATGATTTAAGTCTGTCATTTTCTTCTCCTAAATTGTTATAAGATGGTGTTTTGCTGAAACTAATTAGTTCCGACAATTCGTAAACTTTTATTTTGTTTCTTCAAGTTTAACGAACTGATATTTCATCAAGTTTACGTTGATTTTGAAAGCTTTGTCGATTTCAACGATTTTGCTTGGGTTCAATTTCATTGTGTAAAGAACGAAACGACCTTTTTTCTGTTTGTTGATTTCGTAAGTAAGATCACGATCACCGAAAGCTTTTTCTTCTTCAATTTCGGCACCGAAGTTAGCGAGTACTGCTTTTACATCATCAGCAGCTTTTTTTGACTTTTCTTCATCCATTGGATAAATAGTCATAAGTTCATACTTTTTCATAAAGTATCTCCTGTTATCACCTGCACATAGGCATAGTGGTTCGGAGGACAATTCATACAATCCTCTAATCGACGATTATTGACTGTACTATGATAAATCTGGCGATTTATCATTCCTCCTTATGGACTAAGGAAAATCCACCTAAGGATTTCCAAGGGGTGTCTTATAAATATAATTAAAATCTTAAGGATGGTCAATGAGGCAAAGCCATAGTTTTATAGAAAAAACTAATGACAAAACAATATTAAAATATATAATAAAAGAATGCAGTTTAAGAGATTTGCCCTTACAATTCTCACATTCTTATTGATTCTCACAGGAACCTTTGCCAAACCTACAAAGCCTGTCTTACCACCGGAACTTATG
>JAKSTK010000062.1 GCA_024402615.1 Treponema sp. | reverse complement strand
TCCCGTCCGGGACCTAGAATTGGACAGGCAGGAAAGGAATTACCAGAACTTGGTAAGTAAAAAAACGCCGGCTTTTTGAAAATCTCAAATTGCCCGCATTTTTATTTTACTTAATTTTTTATTCCGTTATGTTCTTTTATGAACTCAATAAACTCTTTTTCTGGCAAAGGTTTTGAAAAATGATAACCCTGAATATAATCACAGCCCAGCCGTTCAAAAACCTTTACAGTTTCTTCATCTTCAACCCCTTCTACAAGAATTTTCTTTTCCATTTCCTGGAACATTTTCACCTGATATTCAATGGCAGTCCACATATCAGGATTACTCATCTGATCTACAAATGATTTATCCAGTTTTACAATTTCTACAGGAAGTTCAATAACCCGTGTAATATTTGAATAACCAGTTCCATAGTCATCAAGAGAAATAGAAAAACCGCTTCTGTTCAACTGTTCAATATTCATCATGGAAATAATAGGATCAAAATCAGAAGCTGTTTCCGTAATTTCCAGATTAAATTTTTCTGGTTTAATCTGGTACTTTTTTGCAATATTTAAAAGCTTTTCTACCAGATTCATTTCAATACACTGAGCCGAAGAAAGATTATACTCAATATACTTTAATCCCAGTTTATCCATATCACAGCCAGCGGCAAATTTTGTAACTGAATCAATTACATAATCACCAATTTCGTGAATTGAACCATTTGATTCAGATGCAGGAATGAAAATTGCAGGTGAAACAAAACCGTATTTTGGATTATTAAGACGGATTAAGGCTTCTGCAGAAATATATTTCTTTTCTTTAAGGGAATAAATAGGCTGATAGTACATTTCGAATCTTTTATTTTCGATTGCATCAGTAATAATTTCATTGATTTCATTTTTGATTTTAAAATCCTTTGAATCAATAAAACTTCCCAGAAGAACAGGAGCAGGAGTATCAATCAGTTTTTTATCAAAATTATCACGGAAAATTTCCAGATCTTTATAAGTATGAATATCATCAGGAACACGAATAATGCAGGTACGGGAATCTACGGAAATAGAAACATCATTAATTATTGTGTTATGACGAAGATCATCTGTAAAATCAGCCGCAATATTTCTGGCCATTCTTGTATTGCAGGAATCAATTCGAATAAGGAAAGTTCCATCCTTCATAAAGTAAAGATCAGAATCCACATGAGTTCGTTTTTTTACTGCGGCTATTACAATTTTTGAAACAGCAGCCAGCATTTTGTTATAAATTTCTACTCCACGGGTACTGCGGTAAGCTTCCTGATTTTTAATTTTCAGAAGAAGAATACAACAATTCTGATTTGTAGAAAAAACTTTAGGCAGTTCTTCAATTGCACAGGTTTCATTTTTAATTCCCGTAATTCCGTGAATATCTTCGTTATGACGCTGAACCGTAAAAGAAATAATTAAAATACCAATTGTCAGCCCAAACAGTGTAGTTTCAACTCCCTGATTAAACTGCTGGAAAAACAACCCCGAAATAACACAGGGAATCATAACCATAAGTGGCAGAAACTTTGTAATAGAAACCAGCTTTCTGAATTTTATAAGGATTATTACTCCCACAATAAGATAAGAAAGACAACAGCAAATCAACACTGGCTGCATAGGTCCGCGGATATAATTACCTTCTGGAGTTACAATAAATGCCCAGTGATTAAAAACATTACAAATAAGAATCAAAACTGCAAAAGCGAGTGGAACGGCAATTGCAATTCTGGTCAGTAAATTAGCTTTAAAATGATGCCACAAACCTACATTTACATAAATATACAGAATATAAAGTGCAGGTACCATAATAGTAAAAATGAAATATCCATAATCACAAATAAGCTTTAAAGAAATCGGAAGACCAGGAATTTCTGAAAAAACATCAGTTAAACAGGCCAAAAAGGTAAGAATAACGACTTGAAAGAAAAAGACATTGGAAAGACCTTTTACAATCTTTCTGCTGAGCATAGAAATAATAACAATAGATAATATTGCTATGGATGCGAAATCATAATGTAGTAATGGCTGATAATCTACGCCTAAATTAATATTCAATTTTAACTCTCCGAAAATATTATAAATCTCATAATTTCAAAGTCAAATTCTGAATCTGAAATTTCCATAATATTAGTAAATTCCCCTAGTCTATTCTGTAAACTTAAAGTTTATTATCCTTCCTTATCTTTTTGTTTTGTACTCAATTGTATATAATTATTTTGATGAAAAAGCTCACCGCAACAAAAACACGCACAGTTTTCTCTTTTTTACTTTCCCTTCTGGCAGTAATTGTAGTTTTTGGAATTTCTTTATTGCTGGGAGCAGAAAAAATCAGTTTAAAACAAGTTTTTGAAGGACATAAAATTGCCCGTACCATATTGCTGCAGCTTCGTCTTCCCCGTTCCCTTCTGGTTATGATCAGTGGATTTTTACTGGCAGGAGCCGGGGCAGTTTTTCAACTTTTTTTCAGAAACCCCCTGGCAGAACCAGGTATTATGGGCATCTCTTCCGGAGCTACTTTAGGTGCCGTTTTGGCCCAGACAATTGGAGTCACTTTTTCCGGCTTTTTGATTTCCGGAATTAATCTTTTTGCATTTCTTGGTTCCATAACTGCCGGTGCAATCATCACCCTGCTGGCAACAGGAAAATCTGGTCGTGAAACTTCCGTCATGCTGCTGCTTTGCGGAACAGCTTTAGGAACTTTGTATTCCGCAATTTCATCTATCTGCCTTTTAACACAGCCATCTCAGCTTCACGGTATTTACACCTGGATTCTTGGCAGCTTTAACGGCCGCGGCTGGAAAGAAGTACTGTTCATTATTCTTCCGTCAGTTATTTCTGTACTGCTGATGCTCATTATGATGCCTTCTCTTGATCTTTTGACTGGAGGCGAACAATCGGCCGCTTCTCTTGGACTGGAAGTTGGCAAACTCCGGGTAATGGTTCTACTCTGCGGAAGTCTTGCTGCCTCTGCTGCAGTTTGTGCCGGTGGAACAATCAGCTTTGTGGGATTAATTGCTCCTCACATTGTCCGCAAAATCTTTGGCTCAAAAGCAAAAATCCTTATTCCCTTCAGTATACTTCTGGGAGGAATTTTACTGCTTGCGGCTGATACTATTGCCAGAATTGTAATTTCTCCTGCAGAATTACCAGCCGGCGTAATTACTTCAATTCTTGGAGTTCCTTTCTTTCTGGCACTCTGCTTCAACCACCGTAAATGATTTATTCCTAGAAACTAAAAAAAATAATCTATATAATACTATTATGAAATTTACAAAAGTTAGTATTATTTTCTCTTCATTGATTTTAGCAGGTTCAATCCTCTTTGCTGCACCAAAAAAAGCAGACATTATTTTCACACACGACATTCATTCTTTCTTAAGAGGAACCGCTCGTGCCAAAACCTTAATTGACCGTCAGAAAGCAAAAAATCCTGATACTCTGGTTGTTGATGCCGGAGACTTTTCTATGGGTACTTTGTATCAAACTATTTTTACAACTCAGGCTTCCGAGCTTAAAATCCTTGGAGAACTTGGTGTTGAAGCAACAACATTAGGTAATCATGAATTCGATTATGGTGCCGAAGCTCTTGGAAAAATGTTCACAGAAGCTGGTAGTACCGGTCTTCCAGTTCCTGCCCTTACAGTTTGTAACATCGACTGGAACAAAGACAATGAATATACAAAAATTCTTAAGGAAACAATGCTTAAGAATTATGGCTGTAAAAATTATCAGATTCTGCAGAAAGGCGATGTAAAAATTGCCCTTATTGGAGTTTTTGGGGAAGATTCCTTTTTCTGTTCTCCAACCTGCGAATTAACTTTTACAAATCAGTACGAGGCTGTAAAAAACACAGTAGCCGAAGTAAAAGCAAAAGAAAATCCAGATTTGATTGTTGCTCTTTCTCATTGCGGAGTTTTCCCGGATCCTAAAAAATCGGAAGATGAAATTCTTGCCAGAAAAGTACCTGAACTTGATGTAATTATCAGTGGACATACACATCTTAAACTGGAAAAACCAATTATTATTGGCGAAACAATTATTGGTTCCTGTGAAGCTTATTCAAAATATTTAGGAAACATTTCATTAACTCAAAAAGAAAACGGAAGATGGCAGTTAGACGAATATCGCCTTGATTCCCTGACAGATGAAAAAATTCCAGAAGATAAAGGAATCCTCAGTGACCTTGATTACTTTGACACTCTTGTAGATAAAGAATATCTTTCTCTCTTTGGTTATACCAGCAAATCTCCTCTTGTTAATTGTCAGCAGGAACTGGATATCATTACAGAAACCGGCTACTGCATGGCAGAACAGATTCACACAACTCTTAAAAATTATAAACTTCCTGGAGATATTGTTGTTGTACCAGAAGGAGTTATTCGAGGCACTTATAAAGAAGGTGTTGTAAGAGTAAGTGATGTTTTTGAATCCTATTCTCTTGGAATCGGTCCTGACGGAATTACCGGTTATCCTTTACTGGCAATGTATTTTACTGGCAAAGAATTAAAAAATATTGCGGAAATTGACTGTTCAGTTTCTCCAATACTTAAATATGTCCGTTTGTATATAGACGGACTTTCATATGAATACAATCCACACAGAGTTATTTTAGACAAAGTTACTGATGTAAAACTGGTTGATTATCATTCTGGTGAAAAAATTGCTGTAGAAGATGAAAAACTCTACTGTGTTGTTACTGATCTTTATACCGGAAATATGATTGGCGGAGTTATGAACATGACAAAAGGTCTTGTAGCTCTGGTTCCAAAAGATAAAAACGGTAATGTGCCAGAAAAACTGGAAGATTTAATTATCTATCAACCAGATGGAACTGAACTTAAAGGCTGGGTTGCCATTGCAAAGGGTTTAAGATATAAATCTTGGATAGGAACAAGGGACTATCTTTCCGAAGCAATTGTTGCAAATCCAAGCTGGAATCCTGTAAATCTTCTTAAAAATCCTTCAAAAGTTGGATTAATTATCCGCTGTGTTATTATTATCTTATTAGTGATTATTGGAATTTCCGTTTGGGGAATTATTGTGGGTGTAAAACGCCGCAAAGCAAAAAAGGCACAAAAGTAAACTGATGGCAGAAATATTGCAGACAAAGAATCTTACCGCCTCATACACAAAAAAGCCTGTATTAAATCAGGTTTCTCTGGATTTGAAGAGAGGAGAATTTGTCTGTCTTTGCGGTCCAAACGGATCTGGAAAATCTACCCTGCTTTCTCTTTTAGCAAATCTGGGGGACAGTTCTCTCAAAATCACCTCCGTAGAACTTAAACCTTCTGTAGATAATAAAGCCCTTGCAGAAATGCATCGTAAAGAAGTTTCAAAACTGATTTCTTTTATGACCCAGGAAGAATTTTCAACCTGGGATTTTTCTGTTTTTGATGTTGTTCTTTCTGGTCGCTATGCATTTACCAAAAACGGCTATTACACACAGGAAGACAAAACTCTGGCAAAACAGGCGCTGGAAGAAACAGGACTTACCGATTTTGCTGACCGTTCAGTTCACGAACTTTCCGGTGGTGAATTCCAGAAAGTAAGAATTGCCCGTACCATCTGCCAGAATCCAGAATTTATGCTGATGGATGAACCTGCCTCCTCCCTTGATTTTGTTTATGAACCTGAACTGCTTACACTTTTGCAGCAGCAGGCACACAAAAAAAACCGGGGAGTTTTAATCACAATTCACGACATTAATCTTGCTGCCCGTTATGCAGACAGAATCATTTTACTTCCGCCACAACACCCCGCAATTTCTGGCACTGTTGAGGAAGTTTTTACCAGCGAAAATCTTTCGAAAACCTTTGGAAAAAAACTGAAAACTTATATGCATCCCGTTTATAATAAACTGCAGGTGGCTTATGAAGAAAAATAATTTTTTATCTATCCTGACAATCGTTTGTTTTGCCTCAATTTTGTTTATTCCAATTGGTCTTGTACTTATGTGGTTTTCAACAAAATGGAAAACAAAGCTTAAAATAATTTTAACAACCGCAGGAACTATACTTTATGCCGGCCTGCTGGCGCTTTTACTGTGGTTTTTGCTTTCACCTTCCGTAAAGCAGGAAGATTTTACAGCAAATTTTACTACTGAACAGGGACAGTCCGTTTTTCAGGATTCCACCTACAGCGATAAAAAAGCCCTTCTTCCACAAGGGGAAAATTCTAAATCAAATAAAAAAGATAAAAATAAATCAAATGTTTCTGATAATTCAAAATCAAAAAGCTTAGGAAAAGGTCCTGGCAGTGGTTCTGCCCGCTGGTTATTCCCAATTCTGTTCTTCCTTTTTATGCTGATTTTAATTCTATGGACTAACTGGAAAGCTGCAAGAAAAAAAGTGGGTTACGAAAATCCTTATGTTGATACAGACCAGTATAAGCTGCCTCTGAAACCTGACTCTAAAATGCCAATGGTTCATTTTCTTAAACTTCAGACTGAGCCAGATGAAAAAATCCTTTTTGCTACAGAAACTACCCAGAAAGATAACGAAGGCGATTTTGTTGTAACAAGCAAACGGGTTGCTCAATTTACGAAAACAGAAAACTGGGAAATTCCTCTTCAGGAATTAGATGCAGTTGCTTCTGTTTCAAACTCTGCCTTCATGATTACTACAAACGGACAAAGAAAATACTATGTACTGTTGAACGAATCACAGCTGAAATATGCTCTTGCAGTTGTGCGCTGGGCCTATGCCAAACATGAAGAATTTCTGCACAATCAGTAATAAAAATATTATATTGACTATATGGACCTTCTTACAAAGCTTAAAGAAACAGTAATTTCCGTGCTTCCAGTAATGATCATTGTTCTGTTGCTGGGCTTTACTATTGTTCCTGTAGATAAAATAATCATTTACCGCTTTATTGTCGGTGGTCTCCTGCTGATTCTGGGACTTACCATTTTCCTTATGGGTGTAAATCTTGGTATTCAGCCAATGGGAGAACGCTGTGGTTCTGAGCTTACACAAAAAAGAAATCTTCCTTTGCTGCTGGTTACTTCTTTCTTTATTGGATTTATTGTAACTATAGCCGAACCGGATATTCAGGTTTTTGGCAGTCAGGTAAAAAATATTTTCAGTTTTGTTAATAAAAATCTTCTTACTGTAATTATTGGAGTTGGAATAGGTCTTTTTGTAATGCTGGGACTCCTCCGTTCAATTCTTAATATTTCGATTAAAGTTTCCCTGTTTGTCTGCTACTTACTGGTTTTTATTGTTGCAGTTTTTGTACCAGATTCATTTACAGGAATTGCTTTTGATTCCGGAGGAGCAACTACGGGGCCAATGACCGTACCGTTTATTATGGCGCTGGGACTTGGAGTTTCTGCGGTTCGTGGCGACAGTAAAAACAGCTTTGGTCTTACAGGCATTGCCTCTGTAGGTCCAGTTATGGCAGTTCTGGTTTATTCATTAATTTTAAAGCTGAACGGAAGTTTTACCGCTGCTTCTACCACCGTAGAAACTGCAGCTGTTCTAACTAATTCAGCCTCTGCCGGACTCATGCAGCAGATTTTCATGCCTTTCCATGAATGTTCTATACATGTTTTAACAGAAGCACTTTTTTCTATTGCACCACTTTTAGGACTGTTTGTAATTTTCCAGTTAACTCTGCTTAAAATGACAGCCCGTCAGGTAACCAGAATCGTAATCGGTTTTATATACAGCTTTATTGGTCTGTTTATTTTCCTCATTGGTGTAAACGGCGGATTTATGCAGGCTGGAGACGCACTGGGAAAAGTTTTAGGTCAGAAAGCGGCTGCTTACGGCGGATGGTGGTTTGCACTGCTGCTGATTACCGGTTTGATTCTTGGGGCAATTATTGTTTGTGCTGAACCTGCCGTATGGGTTTTAAGCGAACAGGTAGAAAATGTTTCTGGTGGTACAATTAAAAGAAAAGTGCTTTTGATTTTCTTATCTACAGGAACTGCAATTGCTATTGGACTTGCCATGCTGCGGGCTGTTTACAGCTTTAATCTTAAATGGATTTTAATTCCGGGCTATATAATTGCTATGGTACTTATGCTTTTTAGTCCTGATATTTTTACGGGAATTGCCTTTGACTCCGGTGGAGTTGCTTCCGGGCCATTAACTTCCACCTTTGTATTGAGTTTTACTTTAGGTGCCTCAAGTGGCGGTTCCGGTGCTTTAGATTCCTTTGGAGTAATTGCTTTAGTTGCCATGATGCCGCTTATAGCAATTCAGATAATGGGAATAATTGTGAAAATCAAACAGAAAAAAAATAAAACTATAAACCAGGAGGTAGAAGCATGAGTTATAAATTAATTACAACCATAGTTCCAAAAAACTCTGGCGAACTTATAACCTCTGCCGCCAATAATGCAGGCGCTACCGGTGGAACAATCCTTATGGGACAGGGAACTGCAGCCAGTGGAATTTTGCAGTTGCTTGGCCTTGGGGACAGTTCTAAAGAAATCACTTTTAATATTGTTCCAGATGAAGTTTATCCTCAGGCAAAAGAAGAAATCATAAAAAGCACTTCCAGTAAAAAAGCACACTTTGGAGTTTTCTTTGCTCTGGAAGTAGGAAATTTCATAAAAGCAGGAAATACTGCTTCAGATTTAAAAACAAAAGGGACAGAGTCAATTAAAGAATCAATCGAAACCACGGGAGAAAAAAATATGAATCCACAGACTAACTACGAACTTATTAATGTAATTGTAAATAAAGGTTATGCAGAAGATGCTATGGCCGCTGCCCGTAAAGCTGGAGCTGGCGGAGGAACAATCATTAATGCCCGTGGAACTGCAAAAGAAAGTGATGCAAAGTTCTTTGGAATGAAAATCGTACCAGAAAAAGAAATGCTTATGATTCTTGTTCCTGCAGATAAAAAAGAAGAAATTGTAAAGGCAATTAATTCGCTGCCATGTTTTAATGAATCGGGAAGTGGAATTATTTTCTGCCAGGAAGCTAAAGATTTTACGCTCTTAGGAAAATAAATGCCCTATCTTTACCAAGAACGATAGAAAGTATAAAATATGTTTATACATCAATGGCGATGTGACTCCTTCTACGGGGGTCACACCGCCTTTTTCTTTTTTAAAGGAATTTTGGTGATACAGAATACAAAGAGGTTTTTATGACACCAACAAACGTACCGGAAATTTTTGGATCCCTGGTTTTTAATCAGCAGATTATGAAAGAAACACTTTCCGAGAAAGTTTTCACAGCACTGAAGAATACAATGGAAGATGGAACTCCATTAAATCTTGAAGATGCTAATCAAATTGCCGAAGCAATGAAAAACTGGGCAATTTCAAAAGGTGCCACCCACTATACTCACTGGTTCCAGCCACTTACCGGCATTACAGCAGAAAAACACGATTCCTTCCTTACACCAGCCGACGAAGGCAAAATCATTATGAGCTTCAGCGGAAAAGAACTGATTAAAGGCGAACCCGACGCATCTTCTTTCCCTAACGGTGGAAAACGCTCAACCTTCGAAGCCCGTGGTTACACAGTATGGGATCCAACTTCTTATCCATTTATTAAAGATCACTCATTATGTATTCCTACAGCTTTCTGTTCTTATAACGGAGAAGCACTTGATAAAAAGACTCCATTACTTCGTTCAATGGAAACTTTAAATGATCAGGCATTAAGAGTGTTAAAACTCTTTAATAATCAGGCAAAACATGTTACAACTACTATGGGTCCTGAACAGGAATACTTCCTTGTAGACGAAAAACTGTATCAGCAGAGAAAAGACCTTAAAATGACAGGCAGAACCCTTTTTGGTGCCAAGCCGGTTAAAGGTCAGGAAATGGATGATCAGTATTTTGCCGCAATCAAACCACGTGTAATTGAATACATGGAAGATTTGAATAATGAACTGTGGAAAATGGGAATTTATTCAAAAACAGAACACAATGAAGCCGCTCCTGCTCAGCACGAAATGGCTCCTGTCTTCACAACTTCTAATCTTGCCGCTGACCAGAATCAGCTGACAATGGAAATTATGAAGAAAGTCGCTAGACGTCACAGTCTTATCTGTCTTCTCCACGAAAAACCATTTGAGGGAGTAAACGGAAGCGGCAAACATAACAACTGGTCAATCGCAACAGATGTCGGTGAGAACCTTTTTGCTCCTGGTAAAACACCGATTGAAAACGCACAGTTCCTTTTGTTCCTCACAGCTGTAATTAAAGCTGTAGATGAAAATCAGGACCTGTTGCGTTGTTCTGTTGCTTCTGCTGGAAACGATCACCGTTTAGGCGCACACGAAGCACCTCCAGCCATAATGTCAATTTACGTTGGTGATGAACTCCAGGCAATTCTGGAATCAATCAAAGACGGCAAATCTTACGACAACAAATCAAAGTCAAAAATGTCTATTGGAGTTGATGTATTACCACCAATTCCAAAAGACTCAACTGACCGCAACAGAACTTCCCCATTTGCATTTACAGGAAACCGTTTTGAATTCCGTTCAGTTGGTTCAGCCCTTTCAATTTCAGGTCCAAACACAACCCTCAACGCAATTCTTGCTTATGCACTTAAAGAATTTGCAGACGAGCTGGAAAAATCAAACAACTTTGATGAAGATTTACAGAAGCTTATTAAAAGAGAAATTACAGCTCACTGGCGTATTCTTTTCAACGGCAACGGTTACGACAATTCCTGGGTTCAGGAAGCAGAAAAACGCGGCTTAAAGAATTACCATACAACTCCAGATGCAATGGAACACTATCTGGATGCAAAGAATGTAAAACTTTACACTCAGATGGGCATTTACACAGAAAGTGAAATGCAGAGCCATTTTGACATTAAGCTGGAAAAATACTGTCAGGTTTTGAATATTGAAGTAGAAACAATGCTGGAAATGGTAAATAAAAATGTCATTCCTGCTGCTTTCAAATATATGAATCTTCTTGCAGATACAGAATTCAAAATGCAGAGAGTTTTCAACCTGTGTGATGCCGGTTTAAGCCTTATGCGCAAATTGAATGATTTAGTAAACGACCTTTCAAATAAAGCAGAAGAATTGTCAAAGCTCCACAGCGAAACAAAACAGATTCCCGACTTGCTTTCAAAGTCAAAATCTTACGCAAACACAATTATTCCTGCTATGGAGGATGTTCGCAGTATTGCCGACCATATTGAACCACTTCTATCCGAAGAATGTAAACCATTCCCAAGCTATGAAGATCTTCTGTTCAGCGTACAGTAAAAAATTAATCAGGGCGTTAAAAAAAAGAGTTCACAGAAAACTGTGAACTCTTTTTTTTCGCTACGCTGCGGGTTCCGTTATCACTACAGCCTCCTCAGGCATAAATGCCTTGCGGTGGCCGCCGGGGCGCCCTTCGCATCGCTAACGCAAAAATTATTTATTAAAGTTTACCACTTTCAGCAGCACCAGGAAGACCAATATCTTTTCTGTAGAAAGCATCATCAAACTTAACAGCAGAAATTCCCTGGTAAGCGTGTTCCCATGCATCCTTGAAAGTTGAACCAAAAGCAGAACAAGCTAATACACGACCACCGCTTGTCAAAAGATTATCGTCTTCTCCGCCTCTGCGACCAGTTACAGCACCTGCAACAAAAAGTTTGGCACCGCTGGCAGAAAGCAAAAGTTTATTTACAGTAATTTCGCAGCCTTTTTTGTAAGCTCCAGGATAACCGCCACTTACAACAACTGGTGCTACCTGATACCCTTTTTTCCATGCAAAGTTGAACTTCTTCAAGCTTCCGTTCAAAATTGCTGTACACATTTCTGCAAAATCAAAATCCATCAAAGGAAGAACAGCCTGAGTTTCTGGGTCTCCAAGACGAACATTGTATTCAAGCAATTTTGGTCCCTTTGGAGTAAGCATAACACCAAAGAAAATAAATCCACGATAATCAAAACGTTCTTTAATCAGACCGTTTAATGTAGGTTCAAGAATATCTTTGTTGAACTGAGCCATTGTTGCTTCAGTAACATCATCAAGAGGACAAACAGCACCCATTCCGCCAGTATTAGGACCTTTAGCACCATCCATAAGGCGTTTGTGGTCACGGGCAGGAAGGAAAGGAACAATTGTAGCATTTCCACTTACAGCATATTCAGGAGTAACAGAAACAGCAGCAAGAACAGAAATTTCAACACCTTCCAGATAGTCTTCAATTACCAATTTTTTACCAGCATCACCAACTCTTCCAGAATCCATTAAATCTTCAACTGCATCCAAAGCTTCTTTTTCTGTAGCAGCAACTACTACACCTTTACCGGCAGCAAGACCGTCAGCCTTAATTACAATTGGAGCTCCGTGTTTTTTAATATATTCACAGGCAGCATCTTTGCTAACAAAAGTTTCACTGGCAGCACAAGCAACTCCATATTTTTTCATGAAGTTTTTAGAAAGATCTTTACTTGCTTCCAGCTGAGCACCGGCCTTTTTAGGACCAACACAAGGAATACTTGCAGACCAGAATTCATCAGCCAAACCGTCAGCCAATGGATCTTCAGGACCAATGACAGCCATTCTACAGTTTTCGTGTTTTGCAATGGCTACATAAGCATTTTCGCCTTCTTTAATGTAATCACAATCTTTTGGATTAACATTAACACATTTAGTTTCATGTGCAGTTCCTCCGTTTCCAGGAACAACTACAATCTTATCAACCAATGAACTCTGAGCTAATTTCCAGCAAATAGTGTGTTCACGACCACCATTGCCAACTACAATAATATTCATACGCACATAATATAAGAAATTCGGCCTTTTTACAATGAGGTCAGTCTGCTCTTGGTTTGTGACAGTTGATGCAGCCTACAATGTGTACATGTTTTTTTCCGTCTGCTTTATTAAATAAACGGGCAGTAAGAGTTTCATCAGGTTTTACAACTTTATGACACACAGGACATAATCTTTTTACGCCAGGTTCACATTTTGGATAGCAGTGAGGACAACCAGAAATAGTCATAAGCTGGTCGCTTACTTTCATTGGCCGGAAAACCTTAGAAACCAGATTCTCTCCCTTATATAAATCAGAATTACAAACCGGACATTTTACGGGAATTAAAGTTTTAGTCTTTGCACTTTTCTGTTTCTGCTGGTCTTTATACCATTTAAGTCCAAACAGCAGAATAATTAATACAATTAGTGCCACAAATAAAAGAATGTATTCCATAACAGTAGTATACCATAAACAAAAGGATTTGTCCGCAAGAACAAATCCTTTTTCATACCAATTCATCGAGCCACTGTCTCTCTAGTACTTTGCCTTTCTCAAACGAACCTGTTCAATATCTTCACAGAAAAGCTGTCTCAGGTCATTCAATCCAAGAGCCATAAGAGCCATACGATCAATACCAATACCCCAAGCCAAAACTGGACAATCAAGACCCATAGCTTTTGTAA
>JAKSTK010000061.1 GCA_024402615.1 Treponema sp. | reverse complement strand
TATGTGGATAAAGAGCGTAGTTCTGGAATACCATGGCGATATCACGATCCTTTGGAGGAACGTCATTCATTTCTGTACCGTCGATGAAGAGCTTTCCTTCTGAGATGTCTTCAAGACCAGCGATCATACGGAGTGTTGTTGATTTACCACATCCAGATGGTCCTACGAATACACAGAATTCTTTGTCTTCGATTGTGATATTGGAATTTGATACAGCGCGAACTCCGCCGTCATAGATTTTACCAATACCTTTAAGTTCTACTTTTGCCATTTAATTTGGCCTCCTTAATAGGGTTATATTATTAATTTAAGTATAAACCGAAAGGAATCAGAATGCAATGTTTAAAAAGGCAAATTTTGTCTTAATTTTTCAGAAAGGTGTAAATTTTTCGGTTATACAAAAAGATTCTTTACCAGCGGAACAAGCACTACAAAAAGAATTTCAATAACAAGAGCAGGTAAAAAATTGGCGGTTTTGATTTTTTTAAGTCCGAGAAGATTAATACCAATCATAATGATAATTGCACCACCGCAGGCAGAAACTTCCTGAATTAAAAGATTTGAAACGTAAGGCTGAAGCCAGATTGAAAGTAAAGTAAGAGCTCCCTGATAAATCAAAATTGCCAGAGCAGAAAAAGCAGTCCCTACTCCCATGGCTGCAGCAAAACCGATGGCCATAAAACCATCCAGAATAGATTTTGTAAAAATTGTTGTATAACTGTGATTTACACCAGCTTCAAAGGAACCGACAATTGCCATGGCTCCAACGCAAAACAAAACTGATGAATTAAGAAATGCGTATGGAAAGTTTTTTGAATTTTTTAATGCAGTTGTCTGTGTATCAGGAGAAACAGCATTAGGTTCAGATGAATTTTTATTTTTTTTCATTGTGATTTTTTCAAGCCATACACCCAGCTTAAGAATTTTGCCGTCAATATCAATTACATAACCTATCATTGCGCCAATAATCAGAGAAAGTGCAAGATAAACAATACTGTTATATTTAAAAGCCATCTGGAGTCCAATTACAACTGTAATTACACCACAGGCAGTTTGAATCATATCTGAAAGTTCTTCTGTAAACTTTTTTGAAAATAAAAGACCAATAATTGAACCAAGAATTACCGCACCACAATTTACAAATACAGCCAGCATTTAGAACCTCAATAAGAAATGGGTAAAAAAAAAAGAGATTGTCATTTGACAATCTCTTTTATGCGGAGGAGCCGACTTGAACGGCCACGGGTCTCCCCACAAACACCTCAAGCTTGCGTGTCTACCAATTCCACCACCCCCGCGGAATGTATAAATAATAATATAGAAAACCGTATTTAGTGTCAATACACAAATACAGGATTTTTAAATATTTTTTACATTTTTTTAATTGCTTTTACCGTTCATCTGACTCTGATCAGGAACTCTGGCAACCGGTGTTGAATAAAGAAATTTATCTTCTGAATTGCTGTATTCAATTTTTGAATTCTGAAAACAAATTAAATAATCTGCATTGCCATTTGTAAGTTTTGCCTTTTTTGTTTTATTACTGCATACAATAACAGCTGCTAAAGAACCGGCAAAAAGTCCCATAAAAACTGCCATAACAATAATCTTTGTCAATAAATAAAATAATAATCCGGCAACAGCAGCTACAGGCACTCCCACTTCTGCGAATAAAGACCAGTATCTTTTTTTATCGGAAGGGAAAGCACCGGATACATTTCCTGACTGACCATTAACAATTACACGGAAAGTTTTTTCATTCCAGGTAAATTCTACACACCAGAAAGGAAGATAAACAATTTTATAACTTTCTGATTCAGTTTTTACGGAAAGTGCTTTTTCTTCGGCTTTTGTAAAATCTTTAAGTTCTTTTTTTAATAGAAGAGATACGATTTCTTTTATTCTTTCATTAAGAAGATTTTTATTTTCTTCTGTTTCAGCTGCAAAAGTTTCTATTTCCGATTCTTCAAAAGCTGGTGAATTATTTTCAGAAGAAGTAAGCTTTGTAAAATCAAAAACACCACAGGCATTTAATTCTGCTGCAGAGATATTCTTTGAAACAAAGAAAGGAGCTTCCGAAAAAGTAAAATCACCTTCTCTTTTAAGATTATAATGTTTTAAGTCTGGAACTCTCTGACCGCTATAAGAATTTTCTACTTTTTCTGCGGTATATTCAGCAGAAAAATGAACCTTACCGTCAAAAACAACACATGGAACAAAAATTTTTGAGCATTTTACCAGATTATCTTCAATAGAAAATCCAAATGGAATAAATGACTGTTTTTTGCTCATACTCTGTAAATTTTCCATAACATTTGGTTTGTTTACAGAGAAAGGAATGTAATTAATTTCAGAACTATTCAAAGCTTCTTCCATAAAAAATTAATATCTGTTTAATCCACCAACTTTAACCTGGAAATGACTGAATTCCATACTAAAGCTGGCTCTACCCTGAGTTGCAGAACGGAGATTTGTTGTAAATCCAAACATATTGGCCATAGGTGCCTGAGCATGAATAATTTCACCGCTGACTTTAGAATCCTGTCCCATAATGCTTCCACCGCGCTGACTAAGCTGACTTGAAGCAGGTCCTACAAATTCCTTTGGACAAGAAATATCAACATTCATAACTGGTTCAAGGATTTCTGGAGTTGCAGCATTACAAGCTTTATCAAAAACCTGAGAAGCACAAGCTTCAAAAGCAAATGGTGTCGAAGTAAGTTCATTGTAAACAATATCAGTTACTTTTACGCCCATTTCTGTACATGGATAACCATAGTTAATACCTGCATCAAGAGCGTTCTGAAGTCCGTGGCGAATTGATTCAACAATTTCTTCTGGAATTTCTGAAGTTTTGCATGCAATTTCAACATTATTCGCTTCACCTTTTTCAAGACGGCGAACTTCAATTGTAAGTCCGGCAGTATTTTCTTTTCCACCAAGTACACGAGAATATTCTTCTGTTGCAGTACCAGAACCTGAAACTGATTCGCGGTAAGTTACCTGAGGAGCACCTACATTACACTTAACGCCAAAATCGTCCTTCATACGGGTAACAAGAACATCGAGGTGAAGTTCACCCATTCCGGAAATAATAAGCTGACCAGTTTCTGCATCTTCATGAGAAGTAAAGGTTGGGTCTTCACGACTTAAAATTTCAAGAGTTTCGTTCATTTTATCTTTTTCTGACATGCTTTCTGGTTCAAGAGCAACAGAAATAACTGGCTGAGGGAATACAGGCTGTTCCAGTAAAACAGTAAAAGCTTCAGAACCAATTGAATCACCTGTCTGTGCAAATTTAAGACCAATGAAAACTGCAATATCACCTGCAGAAACTGAATCACATGGTTCTGATTTGTTTGCGTGCATACGGAGGATACGGTTTACTCTTTCGCGTTTCTTTTTATTTGTGTTATAAATCTGAGTTCCGGCCTGAATTTTTCCTGAATACATACGAACATAGCACAAAGGCCCCATTTCACGGTCATACTGAATTTTGAAAACAAGACCAAGCGGCATTTTTGTTGCATCACATGGAACTTCAATTTCTTCCATCTGGTCTTTTTTAACTTTATTTCCTTTTGCAGCAGGAACATCGGTTGGACATGGAAGATAATCAATAACTGCATCGATTAATGGCTGAACCCCCTGATTATGACGGGCACTTCCCATTACAAAAGGAACAAATGACTGACTGATTGTTCCTTTACGGATTGCAGTTTTAAGCTGATCGTTTGTAATTTCTCCACCTTCAAGATAGATTTCTGCAAGGTCATCATCTGAACCGGCAACCATATCAATTAATTTTTCGCGCCATTCCTGTGCCTGTGGAAGTCTTGAAGCATCAATATCAGTTACATCAAAAGTTTCGCCTTCATCTTCTTCATGCCAGCGGATTTCTTTCATGGCAATAAGATCAATAACCCCTTCAAAATCAGGACCTTCGCCAATTGGAATCTGAAGAGCAAGACAATCTACGCCAAATTTTTCGTGAACATCATTCATTGAACCAAAGAAGTCTGCACCAATACGGTCCATTTTGTTCATGAAACAGATTCTTGGAACATGAAATTCATCTGCCTGTTTCCATACTGTTTCTGTCTGAGGCTGAACACCGTCAACTGCACAAATTACGGCAACGGCACCATCAAGAACACGGAGAGAACGCTCTACTTCGGCAGTAAAGTCAACATGGCCCGGTGTATCAATAATATTAATCTGATGATCACGCCAGTAAGTAGTTGTTGCGGCAGAACAGATTGTAATTCCTCGTTCCTGTTCCTGCTGCATCCAGTCCATTGTAGCCTGTCCGTCATCAATTTCACCAATTTTATGGATTTTACCTGTGTAATAAAGGATTCGTTCTGTAGTAGTTGTTTTACCGGCATCAATATGTGCCATAATTCCAATATTGCGCATTTTATCCAAAGCCATGTTTGTCTCCAAAAATAAAAATATTGTTTAATTATAATGATTTATGTGATTTTGTAGAAGATAAAAAAACTGCCGTTGAAGCGGCAGTTTTATACAATTGAAAAAAGAAATGTATTAGAAGTTATAAGAAATACCAAGCATAGGAATTAAATACCAGCCTTTTGTTTCTGCTTCATTATCCTGAGAATCTATAACCTTAAAATTGTAAATAACAGGACAGTTAAAGTTTACGGCAAGATTTTTATTAAGCTTATATTTAGCCTGAACTTCTGCACCAGCACCATAATATGTGTTTGTGTATTTAGTTGTTGTTTTACTTTCTCCAGAACCTGTTGTTACTGTATAAGAACGATAGTCAAAATTGAAACCTGGGTTTACATAAACAACAAGATTCTTTTTTGAATAAACATTAATTGCAGGTCCAACAAAAACATTAAAGCTGCTGCGGGTTGTGTCTTCATAATCTGTTTTAGTTGTTGTAGTTGATGGATTGTTTGATCCAATTTTTGTAGTTGTAGTTGTTGTCAATGACTGAGGAACAAAATAGCCCAAATCAAGTCTTGCACCAAACATATCAGTAAGCATTGCAGTTACACCAGCATTTGCACCTAAAGAGGTTTCCTTATTCTTTGAAGAAATAGAATAATGAGTACCTATAATCTCAAATTCAGTGTTACTAGATGTAAATGACATTGGAACGCCAAAATTAATATCTGCCGACAAATCAATTGCAAAAGCAGAACCAACGAGAGCTAAACAAGCCACAATTGTTGCTAAAAGTTTTTTCATAAAAAAACCGTCCTTAATATTTTTAATTTACTAAAAATATAATAAGAACGGTTAAAATAATCAAATTAAAATCATGTAATTTTTTGTAATAACTACAATTGATTTACAGTTACAAACTCTACTCCACTGTTTAATAAAGCACAAATCAGTAAATCAAGATAATTGTACAGAGGGTCAGTTCTGTTTCCCTGGGAGAATCCAATAGTTACAGGAACAATTCCTCCGTTTGTTGCATTCAAAGAATCAATATATTCCTGAATCAATTGTTCTGGTTTTGTATCTTTGTCAAGTTTGTCGCAGTCATTATTATTATGATAAGAATTTACATAAGTATATCCTGCAGCATCACCATAAGTAATAAGCTTTGGTTCCACCGAATGATAAGGAGCATGCCAGTAAAGACTTAATTCTTCACCAGTACAGTTGAAGAATTCATCTTCATCACGGGCAAGACCACGACGGATAAACTGCTCATCTACAACAAAAGGATTATTTACAAGGTCTGTACAGCTGAAGAACATTGAGCCGCAGTCATAACCATTTTTTACAATCTGCTTTGTTTCATTTGGATAACGGCGGACAAATTCACCGTTTACAAAGAAAGTGGCAGGAACATTATACTTCTGTAATATAGAAAGAATACGGGAAAGTCCGTCTGCATTATCATAAGCATCAAAAGCAAGAGCTACTTTTTTGTAAGGCTGAGTTTTTACTGCACTTTTTGTATAAACAGGTTTTGTTACGGCAGTTTTGCTTAATGTTCTTACATAAAGAGCATTTTCATACTGACTGTTAGGAGTTGTTCCATTAAACACACGGTAACGGCCATTCTGAACTACAGGGGAAATTTCCGGAGCAGCAACTTTTGACCAGATATGAGAATTACGGTTATATTTATAGTAAATTCCTGAACTTGTATCGGCAATAATTGAGCCATCGGTATGATTCCAGTAACCGGCAGTAGCAGATGAAAGAAGAATTGTTTCGTAAGTATTAGTTAAAAGATTCCATCGACGGACAGTTTTATCGCCACCAACATAAATTACAGAACGGTTAATCCACAGTGCAGAAGAAATTTTTTCGCCGTAAAGCTCTGCACTTCTCTGCCAGGTATTTATATCATAAACATAAATTGCGGCACCAGCAAAAAAGGCAACTTTATCTCCATCTGGAGAAATAAATGGTTTTCCAGAATCTTCGATTTCCAGAACCTGAGTTGCTTTTGATGAAAGTTTGTAAACAGAACCTCTTTCTTTTTTACCGTCATAAGGAAGTTTTTCCAGCCAGAGAATTGGATTATCGTAACGGTCCCAGAATACATAAGAATCAACAAGAGAAGCAGATGAATCTGTATAAGGTTTTGAGAAAATTACATCAAGATAATCACAGGACTGTTTTTCTATTCTTAAATATGAGAAAAGTCTGTTGTTCTGAATGATTACAAGAGAATTTACGGAAGAGTTTACGCTAAAACGGTCTGCTTTTGGATTGAACTGTGAAGGTAAACGGCCGATAGCTTTTCCCTGTCCGATAATTCCTGAATACAAACCGAGAGTATAAAGTTCCTTTGCGTTAATCTGATAAACCAGATAATCATCAATATAAACCAGATATTTATCAGAGGCCCAGTTTACAGAATTAATTGTTCCACGGCCGATTTTTCTGTACATTTCGTCCATTTCTACGCCCCGTAAAACTGCATCTGGATTACAGAAATATACAAAACCTTCTTTTTCATACAAAAGAATTGAACCGGAAATAGACCATTTTACGGGAAGTTTTTCATAACTCTGCATTACTTCATCACAAAGAACTGCAGTTTTTCCTGTAGCAACATTCTGAACACTTAAAATGCCGGAACTTGTATTGATTTTTTCTATTTTACAAAGATATTTTCCATCTGGGCTTACTGAATATGGACTTACAGGCAAAGAATCTTCCGGTAAGTCTTCTACAGTTTCCTGCCAGTTAAAAGTAGCAGTTTCCGAATTATAACGCCCAGTTCCGTAACGATTTCTTAACTGAAGGATTTTTCCACCCTGCAGCAATTCCATCTGTTCCGGATAGCAGGTTAAAAGCTCCGGCTGTTTTTCGGGACTGCCGTTTTTAATTTTTGTAAGGAACAAAGAACGGTAAGTATTTGTTCCGGTCATTTCCTGCTTTACAGTAAAAAGCACTTCATCTTTCTGATTAATATCAATACTGCCAAAAGAAATTTTAGCAGAAAGGAGAGAAATAACCGTTGTAAAAGCAAAAATAAAGCTAACTAATTTTTTCATTTATGCATCTCCGCACTAAGCACCAGCACCGAAAGTTCTTCTTCCAGTTTTTCCAGCTGTCTTTCCATGTTTGCCAGCTGTTTACGGCGTTCCATTTTTTTATTTTCTTCATAATGGTTAAATAAAAGGTCCAGAGGTTCTTCTCTTTTAGAAACTCTGGAAATACCACACCAAGGACAATATACAAATTTTCCGTCGATTGTGCGACCACAACCGCTGCAAACTGCAATAAAATTCATGCTCTGCTTCCACCCCTATTTCTTAAGAACAGTCATAGGATCAATTCGTTTACCATTTTTATAAACCATAAAGTGAAGATGTGGACCGGTTGAGTATCCTGTAGAACCAACTAATCCAATTTTTCCATTCTGATTTATATATTCACCTTTTTTAGTAGTGATTTTTGACATATGTGCATACCAGGTCTGATATCCATTCCCGTGATCCATAATTACATAGTTTCCGAAAATTGGTGAAACTCCAGTATAAGTTACTCTACCACTCATTGTAGCATAGATTGGAGTTCCTGTAGGACAAGCCATATCAGTTCCTGTATGGAAACTTTTAACTCCTGTAAATGGATCTGCACGCCAGCCGTAAGGAGAAGTCCAGCGGAACTTATCTTTAATTGGCATAGAGAAAAGTTCACCCATTGCTTTATTCAAAGTTTTCTGATCAAGAGCGGCACCAGGAATAAACAAAGTCTGTCCTGATGTAAGCACCTCCGATGTAATTTCATTTACATCTACAAGAGATTCCATTTTGATTTTATATTTTTCGGCAATGGAATTAATTGAATCACCAGATTTAACTGTGTAATAAATACCGTCCATTGAAGGAATCTTAAGTTTTTGTCCTGCACTAAGCTGACGGACATTACCAATATTATTTACTGCAATCAGAGTAGAAATGTTTCTTAATCCGAATTTATATGCAATACCGCTGATTGTATCGCCGGAACGAACTTTATAAGTCTGGAATGTAACAGGTTCTGTAATAATTTTTGAAAGATCAATTTCTACATCAGCAATACTACCATCCTGATTAACTTCTGGATCTTCAAAAGCAAATTCACTCATGAATTTATCAAGATTTTCAATATCAATAGAATCACCAGCCATATTAAGTACAACAGGACCAGTATGATTTGCACGGTAAGAAACAAATCTTGAAATCCCGTAAGCTGCCCCGGAAACTACGGCAATTACAGCCACAACAATAAGTGATTTAAGGAAATTTTCTTTTACAAAATTAAAACCGTCAGAAGCATTACTGCCAATAAAAGCCAGTGCAGATTTTAATGTAACAGAATTTTTAACAGTACCCGCTCTGAAAGTATGACGCTCAGAAGGCATTGATACTGAGTAAGATACATTTTCTTTTCTGCGGCGGATTTTTACCGTTTTCTTTTCTCTTGGAAGATTAATATTTCCAATAGTATTTCTGTAAAATCTAGAAGACTGTCTGCGTCTTGGTTCCTGTACGTAATTGATAATTTCCATAATTTGACTATCGGAAAAAAAAAGAAAACATTTATTATTTTTTAGTCAGTTGTCAGTTTTTATTATTAACCTTATAATTTATAAACAGAGATTTTAGAGAAATTTCGGGTGGGGACTCTATGAACAAATTCTTTAAAAAACCGCAGCTTATTATTTTCTTCAGCTTCTGCGGAATTCTTATAAGTTTAATCCTTTGGAGATATTTAGTTCTGGCAATTCAGCCGGTTCCTGCCGCAGTAAAAAATGAACCTGTTATTGAAAGAGGCTCTATTGTTGACCGTTCAGGCTTCCCTCTCGCAGTTCAGACTAATTTTTACAGAATTGGTTTAAACACTAAAGATATTAAAAATAAACAGGAATTTGCAAAGAACATGTCGGCTGTTTTTGATATGGAAGAACAGTCTCTCTTTGAAAAAATCAATAAGCCTAAAGAATTCGTAGTTCTTAAAAAGAAAGCTTCACAATCAGAATATGACAGTATTCAGGAACAGGCAGATATCAGTAACTACAAATATATCAGCTACGAAAAACTTCCTGGCCGTATTTATCCTAACGGCTCAATGGCTTCTCAGCTTATTGGATACATGGGAAATGAAGGCCGCGGTCTTGCGGGAATTGAATTTTCACAGCAGCAGATTTTAAGTCCTGAAATTGATAAAACTCTTGATATTCCGGAACAAGGAAAAAATATCTACCTTTCTATTGATGCAAATCTTCAATATAAGCTGGAACAGATTGCATACAAAACAATGGAAAACACTCAGGCAGAATGTATGATGATGCTGGCGGCAGATGCTAAATCTGGAGAAATTCTTTCTTACATCACATTACCATCTGCAAATCTTAACGATTATGGTAACGAACCTTCCGAAGCAAAAATAAATCGCCCGGTAAATGATGCATATGAGCCTGGATCTGTATTTAAAATTTTTACGGTTGGACTTGTTTACGACATGCTGGGAATTAAACCAGATGAAATTTTCAATTGTGACGGAGTTTACGAAAGAAAAGCCGGCAATGAAACAATCAAAATTAAATGTCTTGAGCACCACGGATGGATTACAGCCCGTGACGCATTAAAATATTCCTGCAATGATGTTCTTGGTCAGATTAGTGATCGTATTGGGGAAGATGAATTTATTAAACGAATCAGAGATTTAGGATTTGGAGAAAAGACCGGCATTGAACTTTCCGGAGAAACTCCAGGCTTTGTAAAAGATACAGATGCCCGTTCCTGGTCTGCCCGTTCAAAACCAACAATTGCAATTGGTCAGGAAATTTCGGTTTCTGCATTGCAGATGGTTCAGGCCGCAACTACTTATTGTAACGGGGGAACTCCTGTAAAACTTACCGTTATAAAGAAAATTACAGACAAAAATGGAAACATTGTATACGACCACAAACCACAGTATCTTGAACCGGTAGTAAAAAAATCTACTGCAGACTATATCTTAAGTTGTATGGAAACAACTGCAACAACTGGTACAGGTGCCAGAGCAAATATCCGTGATGTTAAAATCGGTGTAAAAACAGGTACTGCACAGATGGCTGATAAGGTAAAAGGCGGTTATTCTGATACTGACTTCCTTTCAAACTGTATGGCTATTTTCCCTATTGATGATCCAGAAATTATTCTTTATATCGTTGTAGAAAAAGCAAAAGGTGAAACTTACGCCGGACGAATTGTTGCTCCAGTTATTGCAGAAGCGGCAGATACAATTATTGACTATATGGGTATGAGCCGCGGCGGGGCTTCTTCTCTTGAACATAATGGTGTTGTAACAATTCCAAGTGCCCGCTCTACTTCTATTGGTGAATTTGTTCCAGATTTTACAGGCTACTCTAAAAAGGATCTGCTTCCTTTAACAGAGCTTTCGAATATTAATTTCAGTATTATTGGAAACGGTTGGGTTTCTAGCCAGTTCCCTGAACCAGGTACCCCAGTTACAGAAGGAATGACAATTGAACTTACTCTGGAATAACAATCTGAAAGCTTTTTCTGCCCGTTTTCCACAACTGGCAGAAATGTACAAACAGATTACCAGTCAAATATCTCAAATATGCAGTTCTTCGGAAAAGGAATTATCTGAACTTTTCCCTTTCTGGCAAATAACAGCCGCAAAGTCAGGTGCTGTTACAGGTTCTCAGCTTTTAGCCGATGGCTCAAAAGTTCAGTTGCACTCCAGTTATAATCCTGAACGGGAGGCAACAGGAGCAGTTCAAAAACTTTTTGAAAATAATAATAAAAATACAGTATTTATGGGCTTTGGTTTAGGTTATCAGGTTATTGCAGCCGCTAAAGAAATCAAAGAAAAAGATACAAAACTCATTTTAATTGAACCTGATCCCGGTTATTTTTTTGGAGCTTTATGTTTTACTGACTGGACTCCTGTTTTTAAGATTGAAAATCTTGTACTGGCAATAGGCTGTCCTCTGGAAAACATTATGGGACTTCTGGAAGATTCCAGCCGTGTAAATCTTGGCGGTGGCGTTTCTGAAACAAACCTATTTGAGATTCCAGCTTTTACTGCCCATGACAAAAACTACTTTGAATCAATTAAACAATTAATAGAAAGAAACAAAGAAAAAAATAATATAAATGCGGCTACATTCCAGAAGTTTGGCACCTTATGGATGAACAATTCCTGTAAAAATGCTTCAAAAATAACTGAACACAAAACAGTAAATCAGTTTATAAAAGCTCTTCCTTCAGGAGCGTTTGGTGAAAAATTTCTTCTTGCAGCGGCAGGTCCTTCTCTGGAAAAAGTATTGCCTTTGTTACCGGAATTAAAAAATCACATGACAATTGTCTGCGTTGAAACAGCATTACAGGCATTGCTTCAGGTAAAAGTTGAACCAGACTTTATTTTACTTACAGATCCTCAGTACTGGGCTTACAAACATATTTCCGGCTTCAAAGCAGAAAACTCAATTCTTGTCTGCCCAATAAGTGTTTACCCTGCCGTATTCCGCTTCCAGTGTAAGGAAATTCTGTTATGTTCAGATTTATTCCCAGTAAGCCAGTTTTACGAAAAGCAATTAGGAACCTTCGGTGATTTAGGTGCAGGCGGTTCGGTAGCCAGTTCCTGCTGGAATCTCTGTAAAGAACTGGGTGCAAAAGAAATCTATTTTGCGGGGCTTGATTTATCATATCCTACAAAACAGACACATATAAAAGGCAGCAGTGCAGAACAAACTTTCCATATAATTTCAAACCGTACAAAATCCGCCGACAAATCCAGCATAAGTTCTATGTACAGTGCCTTCCCTGAATATTCGGAAAACTATCTGGGGCAGAAAGTACTTACAGACGCAAGAATGAAAATGTTTGCCTGGTGGTTCGAAAGCCGCATTGCAGCCTGCCCCGAAATCAAAAATTTTACACTCTGTCCGGAAGGCTTAAAAATTCCGGGAGTTACGATTGCAGAAACAGACAAATTATTGGATTCATTGAAAAATACATTACAAAAGGGACAGAGTAAAATGTATTCAGAGAGAAAAGAAACTTCTCGCTCAGATTTAAATTTCAATTCAAATTACTCTGTCCCTTTTGTAAGAATTCAAAGCCTTTTTACAGAAAGCTATAATCAACTTCAGTATCTTTTGAATCAGGCTGTAGAAAAATGTCTTGTAAATTCTCCGGATTTAGAAACTCAACTGGCAGATATTCAAAAGCAGATAGATAAAAATCCTTTGAAAGAACTGGTTTTAATGGCAAAACCTTCTACTGCTTATCTTAAAGAAAATAAAACCACACCATCGAAGCTAGCTTTGTATCAGAAACTTCAAAAAGAAATTACAAGACTCGGTTCTTTTCAAAAACAGCAATAAAAATACACTATTTTCATAACATTTCAACTCAGTTGCACCATTTGCAACAAAACAGTAAAATCTTTTCATTATGATGAAACCAGAATTATTAAACTGTGTTAAAGGTTACAATGGTAAAACCTTTGTGAGCGATCTGATTGCCGGTATTATTGTCGGAATCGTTGCTCTTCCTCTGGCTATTGCATTTGCAATTGCTTCTGGTGTTGGTCCTGCCGCTGGTATTTTTACCGCAATTATTGCAGGCTTTTGTATTAGTGCATTTGGTGGAAGCCGCGTTCAGATTGGTGGTCCTACAGGTGCATTTGCTGTTATTGTTTACGGTGTTGTTGCTCAGTATGGCCTTAGCGGACTTGCAACTGCTACTGTAATGGCTGGAATTATTTTGATTTTACTTGGCGTTTTCAAAATGGGCGGTCTTGTAAAATTCATTCCTTATACAATTGTTACAGGTTTTACTGCAGGTATTGCCGTAACAATTGCATCTGGTCAGTTAGGAGATTTCTTTGGTCTTCGTCCAGACTTCTCTACTCCAATGATGATTCTTGGAGAAGAATATTCAAAACTTCCAGGTGACTTCCTTCCAAAAATGATTGCCTTTGTAAAATCTGCTGCCAGTGTAAACTGGTATTCTTTTGCAATGGCTGCAATTTGTCTTGCATTTATTTTTATCTGGTCTAAGTTTGTAAAAAAGATTCCAGGTTCAAT
>JAKSTK010000060.1 GCA_024402615.1 Treponema sp. | reverse complement strand
TGGCAACAACAACAATATCAGCCTGTTTTGTAATTTCTGCCATATTTTTTGTACCAGTATGACACATTGTTACTGTACAGTTTGTATCTTTTCTTGCAAGAAGAATAGAAACAGGTTTTCCAACAATATTTGAACGGCCAATTACAACCGCATGTTTACCAGAAGTTTCAATTCCCATTTTCTGCAAAAGTACAATAATTCCGTGAGGAGTACATGGCAAAAATCCAGGACGACCAATCATCATGTTACCAACACTTACAGGGTGGAAACCATCAACATCCTTTTCTGGAGCAATTGCCATAATTACCTTATCTTCATTAATATGCTTTGGAAGTGGCAGCTGAACAAGAATTCCGTGAACAGAAGAATCCTTATTTAATTCATCAATAAGTTTAAGTAATTCTTCTTCAGAAGTTGTATCAGGAAGAGTAATTGAACGGTCTGTCATACCAACTTCAGCAAGAGCTTTTCTTTTACCAGTAACATAACTTACAGAAGCAGGATTTTCTCCTACCAGAATAACTGCTAAACAGGCATTTACACCTTTAGTTTTCAAATCAGCAACTTTTGCTGCAACATCAGCTCTAACATCAGCCGCAATCTGTTTTCCGTCAATAATAATTGCGCTCATTTTTTCCTCCAGTACAGTTATATCTGAATATCAACTGCATGTAACTATTTTCTATTAAAAGAGTTTTATTGATAAACAGTCCTAAAAACTGTATATTTAAATATCTATATAAAATATATCTGATTAAAAAAATCGGGGCAATATGAAAAAACTAATCTCAATTCTTCTTTCCTTGTTTATTTTATCTGCAGCAGTTTTTGCAGAAACAGAAGGAGATGAATACGACGACGGCTATGTATACGAAATGAACGGAGCTGGAGACCAGTTCCTTAAAGTAGATGTAGGCGGATTAATTCCTTTAAACTTTAACGGACAGTTACACATGGGTGGTATTATCGGTTTAGGATATTACCGTTTTATTAATAAAATTTTTGGCGTTGGCGGTGAATTCTCTGCCAGCTATAACCTTACAATCGGAAATAAGCTTCTGTTGTTTATTCCTGTTACTTTTGGTGTTGTTATCCAGCCAACTGTTGGAAATTTTGAATTCCCTGTAACTGTTTCTGCCGGTTTTGGTTATGAAACATTCCAGAGTTTGAATTACTTCCCTTCTCCAGCAGTTCGTGCCAGTGCAGGTGCTTACTACAGACTTAACGATGTTTGTTCTTTAGGTGTTGCAGGCGGATGTTTGTGGCTCCCTGAATATACAAAAGATTATGGCTGGAATCACGGAGTTTTCTCTACTGTTACTGTTAATGCCAGATATCACTTCTAATAAAGGTATCATATGAAAAAGTGTATTAAATATTTACTTACAGCATTTGCTGCTACAATTTTATTTACTTCCTGTTTTGATCCTGTATTGTATTCAGTTACACAGGATGTTGCCCCAGAAGAAGCAACAGTTTCTGGAATTATTAATTCTATTGCAAGATACGAAGTAAGCGGAAATGATTTTTACTTCATTTCTGCAAATAATGGTTTGAGATACAAAGCTGCTGCAGAAACTTCTCACGGCTCATGGAAAACTTTCCCAGAAAAAAAACTGCCTTTTGTTCTTCATTACTATGATTATTATGGAGACGGAAAAGGTGACAACTGGAAAAATCCGGAACACAAAATTGGTCATGTTGGTCAGGCTATTACAAAGGTAATGGCCGACAAAACAAATATTTATCTTGTAACAGTTGAATATACACAGGATGAAGCTGCAGGTATTACCTGTCCAGAAAAATTCCATTTATGGACAACTGCATTTACTGCTACAGATACAACAATTGATACAAACTGTACCTGGACAGAAATTTTTGAAACAGAAAATGCAGATAATGAAATTTTCAGTTTCTATAAAGAAGATTCTTTGTATTACACTTCTTTTGGTGCTTTCTATACAAACTCACCAAAAACTGAACACAGAGAAGCATTTATTCGTGCAGGAAATACTGCTGATGCAAAAATTTATAAATTAAATGGTGCTTCAGCCCCAACTCTTGTAACTCCTGTTTACGGTGACGGTGTTACAAGTCCAGAAGATATTGATTCGGCAGCTTATATTGGTTCAAGCATTTACTTCTTTGATTCTTTTGCTGTTGCAACAAATGAAACAAAAACTGCCGATGCAACATGGGCTTGTTATTCTCCAGATGAAAACACTGTAGGTTCAAAAACAATTAAAATTACAGATGGTACATCTTCAGAATTTATTTTTGATAAAGACAAGGGCGGAAAAAACACAGAGCTTTCAGAAAAAGTAACTGCCCTTGCTGTAACAGGCGACTCTCTGATTATTGGTTTAGGCGATTATGTTCACAACCCTTCTTACACAAGAGGCGGAATTACTAAAACATCCCTGACAGCAGAAGGAAAACCTGAAACAAAAACAGAAGAATTCAAAAACAATGCCAGTGTTCAGATTTCTTCTTACTATCAGGTATATACACTTTTAGTTGCAGATCCTTCACAGCCAGAACAGGATACTGATATTTATGCAGGAATCGGTTTCAAAGGAAGTGGTGTTACAGGAGCTGTATCTTATAACTCAATTGGATTGTGGTCTTATTATCCAGAAAGAAAGAACTGGAACCGAGAATAGTCTTGAGCGAAGATTCTCTTTTTGAACAGACAAGATCATCAAATGAACCTCTCGCTGCCCGAATGCGTCCCCGTAATCTGGATGAATATATCGGGCAGGAGCATATTGTCGGTAAAGGCCGTTTATTGCGCCGTGCAATTGCGGCAGACCAGTTGACCTCCGTAATATTCTACGGGCCTCCAGGCAGTGGAAAAACCACTTTAGCCAAAGTTATTGCAAATCACACAAAATCTAATTTTATTACTCTTAATGCTGTTTTGACAGGCGTTGCAGATATTCGTGAATCTATTAAGCAGGCAGAACAGTATTACAATCTTTACAACCGCAGAACAATCCTTTTTGTTGATGAAGTTCACCGCTGGAATAAAAGCCAGCAGGATGCACTTTTGCCATGGGTAGAAAACGGTACAATTATTCTTATTGGTGCTACAACTGAAAATCCTTTTTTTGAAGTAAACAAAGCTCTTGTTTCCCGTTCCAGGGTTTTCCAGTTAAAACCTCTTACTCAGGAAGATTTGAAAAAAGCCGCAAATATGGCACTTTCCGACAAAGAAAGAGGTTACGGAAATTATAAGGTTACTTTTGAAGACGGTGCCCTGGAACATTTGATAGAAACTGCTAACGGAGATGCCCGTTCTTTATTAAATGCCCTTGAACTGGCAGTAGAAACTACACCGGAAGTGTGGAAACCAAAAGCACAGCCTCCAGTGCCTGCTTACGGAACAGAAATTTTTATTTCAAAAGAAGCATCTGAAGAATCTATTCAGAAAAAAGTCGTTTTATATGACCGTGATGGAGATTACCATTACGATATTATCAGTGCATTTATTAAATCTTTACGGGGAAGAGATCCTGATGCCGCTCTTTACTGGCTGGCAAGAATGGACCGTGCAGGCGAAGATCCTCATTTTATTTTCCGCCGCATGCTTATTTCTTCCTGCGAAGATACAGGTCTTGCGGATCCTCATGCAATTTCCGTAGTAGAAAGCTGTGCAGAAGCCTTTGACAGAGTTGGTTATCCGGAAGGAAGATATTTCCTTGCCCATGCAGCTTTATATCTTTCTACAGCTCCAAAATCTAACAGTTCGCTTGCTTACTTTGATGCTTTATCTTCTGTAGAAAAGGAAGATGCAGAAGTTCCTAATCATTTACGGGATGCAAGCCGTGATTCAGAAGGTTTTGGGCACGGTTCCGGTTATCTCTACCCTCACGCTTATAGAGACCATTGGGTTGCACAGCAATATTTACCAGATTCCCTGGCCGGCAGAGTTTTCTATACTCCAAGTACCCAAGGCTACGAAGGTACTATCCGTAGTGATATTTTATCACGTCGCGAAGTTCAGATTGCTTCTTTTTCAGAAGAAACTGCCAGATCAGAATTCGGCATAAATCCTGAAAATCAATGGTGGATAAAAGAACACTTCAAAACCGGGGACAATAAATCTGAAGAAAATCTTACTTTCTCGCCAAAAGACTTTAAGCGGGAAAATGTAATTGATAAAGCAGAATTGTTCTGGCAGAAACGTCTTGAATCAAACAGAGCCGAAAATCTTCTGGAAATCAGAAATACAATGATAGATCTGGCACAACTTCGCCGCCATTACAGAAATCTTATCTGGAACGCAGATTCTGGTCTGTTAATCTGGGAAATCGCCCGTAAAACACCGGAAGGAATTACCTGCGGTGTGTGCCGAACTCCGGAAGGCAAAAAAATAATCGACCAGTATGTACAGACTTTAGGCGACCTGGACCGTCCGGTGATTATCAACCGTGAAAATAAATCTCTTGCAGACTGTCTCAACAGCTTTGACGATACGATTTTTGACCGTATGTTTTTAATTGATCCATTTGTTTCTGTAAGTACAATTGAAAATTTAAGTCAGGCCTTAAGAAAAGCCGCAGACCATTTTGATGAAAAAGCCGCTGTAATTATTTCACAGGAAATTCCTGCCAACGGACAGCGTTTAAGCAAATTAATTCTGGAACAGCTTTCTGAAGCAATAGAAGAAAATAAGCTTTCAAATATCATTGAAAAAATGAATTGCGCAGAAGAAGAATATTTTGGTAATAAAGAAAATACTCTGTTCAACTGGAACTGCCAGACAATAGAAAAATGCTTTCAGAAAGAAGGCTTTTCTGCAGAAACCGGACTTAAAAACATTACAGAAAAACGCCGTTTTACAGAAGGCGATATTGAAATGTGGTTTAATACAGAAAAATCTGCTTATGGAAAATTCATTTCTGAAAAGCTTTCTAAAACAGAAATAGACCAAATAAAAAAGCTTCTTATCAGCAGTATAAACCGCGACAAGAAGCCTTTTGACTGGAAAAAAGAAATCTGTTTTATTAAGATTTCTTTCTAAAATCCAATTCTAAAACTCAATTAATATTAGTCTCTGATTGAATCAATATTTGCTTTTCCACCTGGAACAAATGGCAATACTGTTTCTTCACTATCTACACTACAGCGAACAAAACATGGCTTGTTTTTACGTTTAGCATCAAAAGCTTTCATATACCATTCAGGATCATTATCTGCATCTACAGTTTCAATTCCAAAACCTGCGGCAATTGCCAGCAAATCTGGAACCTTTGAGAAAATAGAAGCACTGTAGTTCTTTTCAAAAAGATATTTCTGCTGCTGATAAACCATACCAAGAGTACCATTCTGGAATACAACTACAGTAACAGGAAGATTTAATTCAGCAAGAGTAGCCATTTCCTGAACATTCATCATAATTGAACCGTCACCAGAGAAACAAACTACGCGTTTTTCAGGATTTGCAAGAGCGGCACCAATTGCGGCTGGAAGACCAAATCCCATAGTTCCCAAAGAGCCCGAAGTAAGGAAGGTTCTTGGAGCTTCAACAGGATAATACTGAGCAGCCCACATCTGATGCTGACCAACATCAGTTGTTACAATTAAATTTTCTGCAGGAGTTCCTGCTTTTGCAGAAAGTCCAGGAACAGAAGAAATGAATTCTCTTGGATTTGCAAGTTTTTCGCCTGCAGGACGGCCAAGAGTAAGTGAATTATTTTCTTTTTTACAGTTGATGATTTTTTCAAGCCAAACTGCACGAGCTTCTGCTTCCTGCCATGCTTCCGCATATTTTGCCTGTTTTTCTGAAGAAAGCTGCACCAGAATTGGGAATACCGATTCAACATCAGCAACAACAGAAACATTTGCAGGAATAATTTTATCTACTTCTGCAGCATCAACATCAATGTGAATAATTTTAGCATTTGGACAGAACTTAGAAACTACGCCAGTAGCACGGTCATCAAAACGAACACCTGCAGCAATAACTAAATCAGAATCGTGCATTGCAACATTGGCTGCATGACTTCCGTGCATACCAACCATTCCAATAAACATTTCTGAACTTTCTGGAACAGCACCCAACCCCATTAAACTTGTTACAACTGGAAGTCTGTAGCTCTTAAGGAATTTTTTAAGACCATCAGCAGCGGCTGGAGAATTACATCCACCACCACAGAAAAGAACTGGTTTTTTAGCAGCAACCAGCATATCTGTAATTTTGTCCATTTTTGCTTCATATTCATGAGCAGGTGTATGAAATTTTACAAGAGCTTTGCGTTCTGTAACTTCAGAAGATAAATTTACTTCTGGAAGAGCTTTTACTTCACAGGTTTTAAGCTGAACATCTCTAGGAACATCAATTAAAACTGGACCAGGACGACCACTTACTGCAATTTCGAAAGCTTTTGGAATTGCAGTTAAAAGTTCTTCTGGAGATTTTACCATCATAGAATGCTTTGTAATTGGGAAAGAAAGTCCAAAAGTATCTGCTTCCTGGAAAGCATCTGTTCCAATCAAAGTTGTATTAACCTGACCTGTAATTGCAATAATTGGAATTGAATCACAGCGGGCATCTGCAACGGCTGTTAAAAGATTCATAGCACCTGGACCACTTGTAGCCAGACATACTGCTGGTTTACCTGTAGAACGAGCCATACCCTGAGCAATAAAGCCGGCAGCCTGCTCATGGCGGACGAGGACGTGCTGAATACTTGAACGATTAAGTTCATCATAAAGTGGAAGAATTGAGCCGCCAGGAATACCTGCAACCTTTTCAATACCGTACTTTTCAAGCATTTTTACAATAATCTGTGCACCTGATAATTTCATTTATTTGTCCTCATCTTTTGAAATTAAGAAATTTTAATGATATATTTTACCATAAAACAAGGCTTCATTCAATTAAGCAAACTAACCAAAGGTATTTTTAAGAACGGGTATAAATAATCAATTTTTCAAAATTACCCGCATTTTTTTCTGGTTCCGGTGAATCAACATCAAAAGTAAAAACATCATATTCAGACAGATTAAAAGTAACGGCATAACCAGGTTTATCCTGCTTTGAGTAATCTGCAGTCTTACCTGCTTCTTTCATTAATTCCAGATGACGGTCTTTATTGTAATTTCTTTTAAGCCAGACTGGGAAAGAACTGTTTTTCCCTTTGCAAAGATAATCGTATCTAAGTAATTCATAAAGAACAGAATCAGTAATCTTATTTTCTTCCAGATATTTATAAAAAAGATCAAACCAGTAAGCTTCTCTACGGGCAGCATCAAAAGTTCCCTGAGTTTTTCCAAAAGCAACCAGATTACAAAAAAACTGCCATGGACTTTCATTACGGTGAACATAACTCATAAGATGCTGGAACTTTCCACTGTTCATATAAGCATCTACCATAATTTCTAAATCTTTAAGGAACATCATATCTTCATAACTCATATATGGTGTAGAAAAGGTTTCATAAACAGGATTTTCCATCCACTGCCAGCCATTAGCCTTTGCGTAAGCTTCCATTTGTGTTCCGTGAAGAACTTTCAAAAATCCCAGCTGAAGAGCATCTGGCCGTAAAGCAGCAACAAAATCAAAGGATTTTCCAAAACTTTCCAGATTTTCATAAGGAAGTCCGGCAATTAAATCCAGATGCTGATGAATTGTTCGCGGAATGCGTTTTATATTTTCAGCCAGCTTTTCAATATTTTCTGAACGATTAATAGCTTTTAAAGTTTTTTTATTTGAAGACTGAACGCCTATTTCAAACTGCATGACTCCGGCAGGAACCTTCTGCAAAAAAGCAATTGCTTCTTCTGTAAGATATTCAGCCTCGATTTCAAAGTGAAACATTGTTTTTCCATTGTGATGATCCAGAATATACTGCCAGATAGCAATGTAACGGTCAGGCTGAAGATTATATGTACGGTCAACAAATTTTACAATACGAACCTTTGCATCAAGAAACCGTTGTAAATCGGCATAAACCCGCTCAAGAGGCATAAAACGAACCCGTACATCAAGAGAAGACATACAGTAAGAACACTTAAATGGACAACCACGGGAAGATTCGTAGTAATACATTTTGTGATCAGGTTCTGTAATTTCAGGATACGGAAAAGGAACTTCAGATAAATCACAAATCAAAGATCTTTCTTTTATACTAGAAATTGAATTTCTGTAATAGACACCGGGAACTTCTGGAAAGTTTAACTGCTTTTGAATAAGGTCACAAACAGTTACTTCCCCTTCACCTTTAATAATAAAATCAAGAGAAGGAAGTTTATTCAGATACAGCTCTGCGGCAAAACCGAATTCCGGGCCACCTGCACCAACAATTGCACCTGGAGCAACTTTTTTTACATCAGGAATAATTTTGGCAAGAATTTCTCCATTCCAGATGTAAGAAGAAAACATAACTACATCAGGTTTTGCAGCAGATATTCCTCGTAAAATTTCTCCCACCGGCTGATTAATTGTAAATTCCACAAAAGAAATATGATTTTCAAAAGAACTGTCCCCGGGATTTCCGGCAACTTTTTTTGATTTTACATATTCCGTAATAACTCTTACAGCCAGATTTGTATGAGAAAAAGAAGCATTTACTGCAACAAGTAAGAAATTCATAAAATCATTATAACACAAAAGCAGAAGGTGTTTTACCGCTAAACCAAAACTTTAATGCACTTACCGCCTTATTTCTGATATACTTAAAATATGAGTCTTAATTGTAATGAAATTAATTTAATTCTTGAGGAACTGAACCTCAACGGCGCCTTTATTCAGGATATTATTCAGCCGGGATATGACACAATTGCGTTTTACACTTACAAAGACGGTCAGGCAAAAACTGTTGTAGTTTGTACTGTACAGAATTCTATCAGAATTAACGAAACCAGAAGAAAAATTACTAAAAATGCAAAACCTTTAAGATTCATGGAATTTTTACGAGCCAATATTAAAGGCTGCAGAATTAATGAATGTCAGCAGATTGGAGTTGAACGAGTAATCAAACTGGTGCTTTCTCACAGTCAGGACGAAGTTTACAACATGTATATAAAATTGTGGAACAATGCCGCAAATATTCTTATTTGTGATGAACACGATTTAATTCTTGAGACAATGTTCCGCCGTCCCGACCGTTACGAACAGAAAGATGAAGTTTATATTGCTCCTGCTGTTGATGAAGAAAAAATCTCTCAGGCAAAAGAACGCTTTCCGGTAAGAGAAATTAATTATCCGGAAGATTATGCTGTAAATCAGAACAATCCTTCTCCTTTTAATGCTTTTATAGATTACTGGTATTCAGAACATGCAGATAACCTTTCCCGTGAAGCTTTACTGGAAAAAGCAGAAAAATGGTACAACGTAACTCACTCAAAACGACAGCTGGCTTTAGAGAATCTGGAAAAGAAACTGGAAAGCTTTAAAAATGCAGAACAGCTAAAACACGACGGCGATTTAATTCTTACTTACGGGTATTTAATTGACGGAACTTCAAAATTTCTTGAATGCGAAGATTACGAAACTGGAAAAACTGTCCGCCTGCTGATTGATCCTAAAAAATCTCCTCAGGAAAATGCGGCAGAATACTACAAAAACTACAAAAAAGCAGTTTCTGGTTCAGAAGAGCTTTTGCATGATATTGAAATTGCAAAAAAACAACTGGCAAAACTTGACGCAGAATATGAAAAAATCAAAAACGAGCAGAATCCTGTAAAAATTGAACAGATGCTCCGTCATGACACAACACCAAAACAGCAGATAAAAAAAGCACATCCAGGGCTGGATTATACAGTAAACGGCTGGTATATTCTTGTTGGTAGAGATGCCAATGAAAATGATGAATTATTAAGACGGCATGTCCGGGGCGAAGATTTATGGCTTCATGTCAGAGATTTTCCAGGCGGATATGTATTTGTAAAAGCACAGAAGAATAAAACTGTACCTCTGGATATTCTTCTGGATGCAGCAAATCTTGCAGTTTATTATTCTAAAGCCCGCAAAAATACAAAGGTAGATTTATATTATACCCATGTTAAATACTTACGCCGTGCAAAGAACGGTCCTAAAGGTCTGGTAATCCCAACACAGGAAAAAAATCTCTGCATTACACCAGACAAGGAACGACTTTCACGGCTGGATTCAATTCACGCGGAAAGTGAAATGTAAATCAGATAGCTTTAATCATAAGCCAGCCGGCAACTCCAATAATTGCGGCAATAATTGCAATGGTAATTACTGTAATTACAGCAAAAATAATTACAATAATTTTATTGGTTCCGCCTTCTACTGACATAAATTCCAGCTGCTGATCAAAGGAATCAGGAAAGCGTCTGTCTGCTTCTTTTAGTTTATCTTTATAACGGGTGTACTGAATATAATCAAAAAACATTCCGCTGACAATAAACATAACAATTAATGGTACACCGGAAGTTGTAATGGAAAGAAAATACAAACCAAGATAAATCAACAATCCCCACATATAATTTTTACGGTAAAGCAGATGCAAAGCACCAAAAAAGGCAGAATACCAGTTCCAGCTGATTTTGTTACCATTCTGAAATTTCATAAAAATATACTTATAGTGTTCATAAGCTTTTGATGTTTTATCAAGATTTTTTGTTGAGCCGTCAATATATGCTTTAAGCATTTTTTCCTGCTCCACAGTCATTACATATTCAGCGTTCTTATAATCTTCCTTATTCATTTTCTTCTCCTGTAGTTTCTATTTTTTCTTCATCTTTTTTACCAGAAGATAAACCAAGAACAATAACTGCCGCAAAAATACAGATAATTCCAATAATTTTTGCAACACTTACCGGTTCTTTCCATAAAATAAAACCAATCAAGGTTCCTACCAAAGGTTCTACTGTAACTATAATAGCAGCAAGCCCGGTTTCCAAGCCTGAAAGACCTTTTGTATAAAAAATATATGGAAGAACGGTACAAATCAACGAAATTCCTAAAATCAGAAGCCAAACCCGGCTGGTAGAAGCAGCATCGGGAGATGGAGTAAATAAAATGTTCTTTAACTGACCAGCATGACAGAAAGGAATTACACTGATGCTGGAAAACAGGAAAGTATAAAATGTAACTGTCATGGTTTTATACTTTGCCAGAGCATAGCGGGAAAAAATAGAATAAAGTGCATACCCCAGCCCCGCACAAATTCCAATAAGAAATCCTTTCAATGTAATATGCTCACTTCCGCCTGCAATTCCCGTTACAAGAATACAGCCCGCAAAGGTTACTGCCAGAGCGCCTAACTTCAACCAGGTAATTTTTTCTTTAAACAAAAATACAGAAAAAATCAGAACAAAAATAGGTGAAGTATATAAAAGAATTACGGCAATGGAAGTTCCAATTTCTACAATTGTCTTAAAATAGCAGAAAGAAAAAAAGGTCAGGCTCACTACTCCCGTACCAATAAACATCCATAAATCTTTCCAGTGAATTTTAAGAAGACTACGATCTTTTATAAGAATAAAAATCAGCAGCATTAAGGAAGAGAAAATTCCCCGTACCATTAATACCTGCATTGTCGAAAAACCTGCCGCCTCCAGAGGTCTGATAAAAATAGAAATCACCCCCCAGAGTATACCGGCAGCTACAGTTAATAAAGCATACATATAAAATTATTATATAAAAATCGTTTATTTAACTCTATAAGTTTCAGGAGAACCAAGATATGAATCACGGAGAACAACATCAGCTTCAGAAATTTCTATCTTTTCAAGAACAACATTTGGAGTTACAGGATAAACTTTAAGCACATTCATTCCATTTTTGCAGTCAGCATAAACAGTAGAAATACGGCAGTTGTTTGTAACATCCTGTCCCCATGGTTCCTGATGATCTCCAACAGCAAAATTCTTTGAATCTACTACATCACATAAAAGCTTCTCACCGTTAATTTCAGCAATAAACTGAAGTTTATTATCCTTGTAAGCAGGATTAGATGGATTCAAATAGAAATCAAAAGCATATACGCCGTCAGTTTTTGGAACAAAATGATATTCTACTGCAGGAGCAGCTTTTCCCTTAGGGTAAGATTCAATTACAGGATAAGCTTTTACTGCGCCTATTACTCTATAATCAGGTAAATTTTTCCATTCCGATGCAGCATAATTTACGGCAGGAATAGAAATAACATCTCCAGTCTGAACATAAGTTCCCTTTGGATAATTGGTCTGTGGAACCTCAGCATCAATTTCTACAAATACTTTAATTCCCGCTCCGTGACCATCAGTTCCTTCAATAATCATTGTGTCTTTTTTTGATGCAGCTTTTGCGGCTTTTTCACGGTTGATTGTAAGAGTAAGTTTTTCAAAAGAAGAATCTTCCTGAGTTTTTCCGTAACCGTAAACCATTCCGGCTTTTGACACTTCTACAAAACGGTCTTTTTCATCATTTTTGAAAGTGATTTTATAATCAACCAGATCTTTGCCGCACTGAGCAATATACACTGCGGTTTCTTTTACATCAGGATTTTTGAATGCATCTACATAAAGATTTCTGTCTGTCCAATCCTGACCAGTTGTTGTTTTTGCATTTCCTTCAACAAAAGCAACAAGGCGGCCTTTTCTTGTTGGTTCTACATAAGTATAAGTTGGATAACGGCTTGCGGCTTCACACCAGTTCAGGAAACCAAAATGTTCAGACCAGCCTTCTCCGTAGAATTTTCCATCTGCAACTTTATCATATTCATCAACAAGAGCTTTATCATAGTTATAACACTGCTGAACAATACCTGCGTATTCATTTGCCGCAATACAACCGTGAGAAGCAAACCATTTGTTTTTACCACTGTATAACTGCATTCTCAAAACATTCATTGTTCCAAGAGCTGGATAAATTACCTGAGCATAAAGACCTGTACTGCAGGCTTCAGCCTTAAGTTTTTCTGCCTTTGCAATAACTGCTTCTGCCATTTTTAGCATATAATCACTTTCGCCATAATTTACAGGATGATAGGTATCTGGCTGTAAACATTCTGGACGGCGGAGATGAGAAAGCTGAGTATAAGTATCAATAATAAATTTTACATCTGATTTCTGTTCATCAGACAAAGATGGGAAATTGAATTCAACCCATTCCTTTGTCCATTTATCAGTTGTATATTCTGAATCAGAATATTTTTCGTAATCGTAGGCTAAATCCAGGAAATAATTTAACGGGAATTCGTTAGTCATAACATCCCCTACGTTTACAATCCACAAATCCTGAATACCAAAATCATAAGCAGCACACATCTGTTCCTTTACTTTTGGAAGAGCAGTTGAGTTAATCCATTCAAAAGAAAATGGAGAACCATGGTAGTCAAAGTGATAATACATACCGTAACCACCTTTATGACTACGCATTTTTGCAGTTGGAACTGTACGCAAATTTCCGTGGTTATCATCACAAAGCATTAAAGTAACACCGTCAAGTTCAGGATCATCCATTAAGCCTTTTGTTTTTTTATCACCGTAGAAATATGGTTCAACTTCCTTGTACAAAGCAAGCATTCTAGGAACCTGCTGAACATCTTCGTTTACATACTGTTTAATAAGACTGTTCTGGGTTCTAATAACATCACGAAGTAAATCGATATTATCTTTCAGAGTTGCATTCTGCATAATGGCAGTATCTGCTTCACCACGCATACCAACT
>JAKSTK010000006.1 GCA_024402615.1 Treponema sp. | reverse complement strand
TGTGATGTATCAAAAATAGCACTTGGACTTTCAACAAATAATGATTTTCCACTATCATAAATCGGGGCAGGTTTTTGAAATACCAGAGTATCTGCATCCCGTAATATAGAGATATTGCCTAAATGTCTGTCACGGTTAGATATAATAAAATCAGTCATAATCTGATAATCGAGAAATGTTCTTAATTTATCCTCATCTAATCCATGAGAAGCACAAACCTCAATAAAATGTTCAAATGTATTAATATCCTGTCTTTTTTTCACAGATTCTTCTACATCAAAAGCAGACATCATAGCTTTTTCGTTATCTTCTGCAGCAGTTGCAGCTTCAGGAGTAGCAACAACAGTTGGATTGTCCTGAACACGAGCAGTAGCCTGAGCCAAAGCAACTTTCTTTTCAAAGTAAGTAGCCTGAACATCATCATCAGCTACAGCTGCACCAGAAGTAATGTATTCTGCTGCAACATCCATACATCCGGCAGCTTTACCCATCTTAAGATGAGCAGAACAGCGTGAACGTTCTTTTTCCACGCCAGCTTTCATTCCGGCATTCATAATTTCAGCATAAAGAGCAGGCTCTTTAGCCTTAAGTTCTTCTACTGTCATAGAAGTGTCCTCCATTTCCCCAGCCAGAATTTCAGCTGGCTTATTATTTTTTTGAGCCTTTGGCTCATAGTTACCTAACATAGCGGCACAACGGTCAAAAGAAGCTTTTTCACTTTCCCGTTTAAGTTCCGACATAGTTTTATTCACGCTCATTTTTACCTGAGCAAAAAGAGCATCTTTTGCAGTTTCCGAAGTATCGCCGTCAGAAGAAAGGCATTCATCAGCAAAACCTTCATCAACAATGGCCTTACCAAAAATGTAAGATTCATCGTCCATCATCTTGCGTACAGTCTTTTCATCCTTGCCGGAAACCTTGCAGTAAGTGTCACGCATCATTGCATCAATCTTCTGCAGTAAATCACTTTCCTTATCCATGTCATTATGATTACCCATAACAACAGACCAGGCATTGTGAATCATGTAAACAGAATTATCTTCAACAACAATTTTGCTGCTCTTACGAACGCTTTTAGCAGCCAAAGCAATAACACTGGCAGAACTTGCAGCCATACCCTGAATATAAGTTTCAATTTCAACTTCAGGATTTTCCCGCATAAAATCACGGATAGTGTTAAAAATAGAAACGCATTCCCAAACAGAACCGCCTGGGCTATCAATCGACAGACGGATTTTCTTGTCATCGTCGAAAGAATTAAGCTCGTCTCTTATCCAGTCAGCAGTAATTCCTTCATCCCACCAGGAACCGCCAATCTGTTTATTCACCAAAATAGTTTTCATATTGCTTTATTTTCATTCTTTTAAAATCAAAAAACTATCAACAAATCAAAAGAATTATGTTATTTTCGACACATTTAATATAACAAAAAAGCCACTACTTTCAAAAGTAGTGGCTAAAACAACATTTTATTAATTCATTTTTCCTGGTCAAAATGCTTCAAAAAGTACAGATTGCACATAGCATGGTCCAGATGACTTTTGCCGCTTTCTGGATCCACAAGTTCCCCGTTCTGCCATGCAGTCAAATGTCTTATTAAAGCAGCAAAATACCGCTTCTTGGCATCCGGCACTTTCTTCCAATTGTCAGGAGCATATTTCTTGGCACCAAAAGTCAGAACTTCAACCATACCTTCAATAGCTTTAAGTTCCACAAGGCTCCAGTCAGGCTTTCCGTTATCAGCTTTTACACCCTTGCCGGAATGAATATCTTCAGAAAGACCACAGTCAATATTCAGTTTTTCCATAACTTCTCTAACTCCGTATTCATCCCGCCAGTCACACATTTTTAGGCCTTAAATAACCAAGAAGATTATCAATAGTTCTTACAGAAAGTTTTGCACCGTCCTGCTTCAAACCGTCCTGTTCAAAAACAAGTAAATCCCGTCCATGCATATTGCCAATAACAATAGCAACGTGACCAAATCTATTTCGTTCAGTAGCTCCCCAAATAACCACATCCCCAGTAACAGGGCCTCTTTCCAGACGGTCAAAATATTTCATTTCAAGCGGCATTTTTTCATACAAAAGAAAAAGATCCTTTGCACCGTCAACACCGCCAGTATGAGGAATCCCCAGAACATCCTTGCAGTACTGTCTGAACAAATCAACACACTGAGCACCCCAAACCTTGTCAAAATCAACCTTTTTTCCCAGGTAATTTGTTATAAACTCATTAATCTTCATTTTTCATCCTCATACAGTTTTTTAATACGCTCGTAATATTCAACCTGACCTTCATACCAGTTCTTAAACTTATAAAGCTTATCAAACTCATCAAGGCTCATATAAACCCTGTCAGTTTCATCTTCATATTCAGTAATAAGCTCAGGAAATTCTTTCCAAAGCAAAACCGGGCAGACATATTCAATTTCAGTTCTTGTGCTTACGCATCCCGTTATTAATAACGTTGTACTTATCACGGCCAGTAAGACCAGCAGTTTCATTATTCTTTTTTTCAGTTTCATTAAAAACCTCAGACATAATTTGTTTCTGATTCTGTTCCAGTTCCAGCTGATACCGTAACCGTTCAGCCCGTTCATGTTCGTCTTTGTAAAGCTTTTTGTTCTTTCTCCAAAGCTTAAAAAAAACAAAAACCGCACCGCCCAAAAGAAGAACAGTGCAGCTTAAAAAAATAATAATCTTGCTCACTTAATTATTTACCTCCAAGACCCTTAATCCAAACCACAATTCCCGCAAAAATTGCAGTAATTGCAGCACCCAAAAAGCCTGATCCAATTTTCTTCCAAAGCTCAAGAGCGTTTTTACCTGCCTTATTTTCCAAGGCAACAATCCGAGCTTCTAAATCAGAATCCTTAGAGTCGCTCTTTTTTTTTATTTCAGTTACAGTTTCTTTAATTTCTGCAACTGCAACTGGTAAACTCTCCAATGCTTTTAAAGAAACATCGTGTTCACAGACTTTCTCATTCAAATGTTTCATTTCATTTTTTAACTCAGTCATCTGTACCGCCGTTTCTTTCTGCATTTCAAACATCTGCAGCATTAATTCTTTGTTGGTCATTCCTTCAGCCATAGTCAACCTCCTTACTCTTCAGAACCGTTGTCATTATCAACGTCCGAACCGTTATCAGACATTTCCGGGTAAGCATTCTTACCGTTATTGTCTTCAAGAATATGAGGATTAAACCCAAGCTGATGGGCATAATCAATTTCACGTTTTAAAATCTGAACAGTCTGTCTAAAGCTCTTACCGTTCAATCTTCTACATTCATCATCAAAAGTAGTAAGACCATTATCCAGAGCATCATTAGCAGCCTTAACATCCTTAGTTCTTTCAACACTAGGACGGCTAATACCACTCCAGGAACAGTTGAGCCATGCAGACTTAATTCTCCACAAAGAACTGTCTACAAAAGCATAAATAAACCCAGGTAAATTCATCTGATTATTAATAACAGCCTGAATAACAAACTCTTCAAAAATAATCTGACAAAAATCCTTAGAATTTTTAAAAGTTCTATATTTCAAATAAACTTCAAATTCATTGTTAGCCTGACGGCTCGCAGAATAACTGCTGGTAAACTTAAGCTTCACAATCTCAGGAGGAATTTCCAGACTCCAGCAGATAGCATCCAGAACAGCACCCTCAAAAGCCGCATAGTTCACATTAGGACGGTTAGTAGCATAACTTACAACCTTTTCCCCAGGAGCAAGATCGTCAAAAGCAGTTCCCGGCTCCATAAGTTGAATAGGCTGTCTGTGAGTTACCTCATCATTTTTAATAGGTCCAACTTCGTGAACAGGACGGGCAAGACCAGCAGTAGGACGAGTTCCCATAGTAGCGTTCACATCCTTTTCAACAGTAAACGCAATCAAAGCATTAATAACCGCAGCCCTAACTTCAGCATCCTTGTAACGGTCAATGTCTTTAAGCATACTAAGAACGCAATCCAAAAGGCTTGCACCTCGTACCGCATCCCCCATCTTTTCAGAACCATAAACCATCCAGCTTATCTGTCTGCCAGACTTTTCACCCTTAACAGGAATTCTTTCATACTTAATGTCACCACCCACAACATTTTCCACATAGTAGGCAACATGACGGCCGTATTCATCCAGTTCAACACCGCTTTTTAATGTATGACCCTTTGCAAGTTTCTGCCCGTCCATAGGACTTTTAATGTGACTGCCGTTGATCCATTCCCAAGATGGAAGTCCTGTATATCTGTTCACTCTGGAAACAACAATACCATCCCCACAAAGCAAAGCTTCACGGCGAACCATTTCCTGGAACTCACCAAAAGTCAGTTGTTTCTTAAAATCAAAAAGTTCATAGTTATTGGCATAAAGTTCAAATTCCTGAGTAATAACATCACCAAACTTTATAGCCATATCAGTCTGAGTAATTTCATCAAGTTCAGGCCAGATAATCGAACCAATAGGATTACTGTTAGCAGTAAGACCAGTAAAAATTTCATTGCGGACAATACGGCGAATCAAACCCTTTGTATAAGCATTTTCAGTAAAAAGCTGTAAGCTTCTCTTGCAAAGCTTTTCCCTGTCAATAATTTCAAAATCCTTAGTAATACCAAAAGAACCAGGATACTTGTCACCATCCCAGGTAACTTTAACCCCTGCATCCGCAAGAACCTTTTTATAATATTCCAGTTCCGCCTTACGAGCTTTATTAGTTCTAATATCTAATCCAAACAACTTCATTTAATACCCCGGACAAATCTGTGGAGCCCGTGAACCACCAATTCTTAAACGAGCTTCCAAAGTCTGAATATCAGACAATAATCTTTTTCTCTGCTCATACAGACTTTTAATGTCTGCACGAGTAACAGCCTGCTTATCCTGTCCAGTGTCAATTGTGTAACTCTGGATACCACCATTAGAATTAAATGTGTTTATTGCCTTTTCAACTTCCACAAGCATAATTCTGGCATTAGTAAGCTCATCTTCCCAAAATTTATCACTGCTTTCATTTACTACAGGACTATTAGTATCAATTATCATAATTTCATTCTAAGTTATTAAAGCCTTAAAAAGTATCAACAAAAAAGTTGATAGATTTTTAAAACCACTCAAAATTAAATAATTGTCAGGAGGAAATATGTTTTCAGGTTACAGAATGGTCATAGATGACCCGTCAAAAATAAATCTCATCACAGATGATATGAAACAGCTTATGTTCAAAGCTGCAAAAAACACCGTAAACATACAGGCAGCACTCACAAGAAGAAACGCCTTGGAAAATATCCAGCAGTTCACACTCCGTAATACCTGGACTAAAAGGCAAATTCAATACGACCCCTGTAAGGAAGAAAACATCCAAAGCTTTTCTCAAATAGAAGCCCACGTTGGAGCCACAGAAAAAGCACCTTACATGGAACGTCAGGAAAAAGGCGGAATTCATACTGCATCAAACGGCGGACAGCTTGCAATTCCAACAGTACAAGCTCGTGGCGGCTCTGCCAAAAACCCGGTACAAAGAAAAATGTACCGCTCACGCATCCAGCCAAAAGTAATTAAATACAATCCACAGAACGGACCAACACCATCTTCCGCCCTGGTAAAAGCTGCAAAACGGGCACACGAAGTAAACGGCTACTTAAAATACAATAAAAACATCTACAAAGTAGTAAGCTTCAATAAGTCAGGAGATAAAGTAAACTTTCAGCTGGAAATGATATATTTCCGTGGCCTTACAAGCACCATAACTAAACAGGCTCCCTGGTTACAGCCGGCAAGTTTAAAACCTGCACAAGACGGTCAAAACATCTTTAATTCACAGATTGAAAAACTTGATAAATAAAAAAAAGCTACTACTGTCAAAAGTAGTAGCTTTTAATTTATTTGTACAACTCTTCCTGATCATAACTCATGTGGTAAACCTCAGGATGAAACAGCCCTTTAAAACTGAATTTTCCAATCCTTTTAGCCTTTACCTGATGAAATCCCAATATTGGAGGGCAGTAAGTAACACAGTCACTCCAGTGAGCATATTGCACCACATTGCCAAGGTAAGCTCTGGAAAGAAACTTACTCCAAAGTAAAAACAAAGGCATAGGAGCACCAAAAGTTACAATATCAGCCTTAATACCGCTTACCTTACAAAGCTCAATGCCACATATAATACTTTCAGCACCGCCGTAACTATGTCCGCAGATTTCCACAGAGTAGCCGGGATGCAGATTTATTTCTCGTAAAAGCTCTTCCAGAATTAAACCTTTGCACCCGTCAAAAACACTTTTCCATCCCCAGCACATCAAAAACGGAAATTTCACCACAGGAAGGAATCCGGCAATATTTATAAACCAGTCCTTATTGGAATTGGAAGGACAAAAAAGAGCTCTTACTTTTTTTTCGTCATTATCCACTTCCACAAGCCAGTCTAAATCAAAGCCAGATTTTTTATAATCCACCTTCCAGATATGATTAAACAGTTCCCACGGTTTCATCTTTTCCCTCACAGTCCACAGCTGTACTTACCCCAGCCGCCTTATTCCCAATCATCTTCACCAACGCATGAAATGTCTGCACAATAGTCTGATACCCAATCTGGCAGGCAGCAATAGTAAGCATCCCGCCAATAACCCAAGGTGGCAGATACAAAACCGCAAAATAACAGCCCACAGAAAGCGGAATCATAACAACCGCATAAATCCATTTTTTTTCAGTCCTAAAAAAACTCTTCAAAGTTTCAATAAGACCCACGCAGGCAAAAGCCGCAATAGTTACATTCTGTAACAAAACATCAATTTCCATTTCTTCACCCTTTTTAATTCTTAGTTATGTGTTTCCCCATCTTTGGAACATTTAGTGGACAATGTTAATCTGTGGTTTTTGTGTATTCAAGAATAAATTTGTCATTAATAGCAGTTCCAGCCAAAGAATAAGTAGAAACATTTCCATCTGCAGTTACTTGTGCAAGACAATTAATAAAATAACTTCCTCGTGTTTGTCCAACACTGATAAGTTGTTTAACGAATAATAATTTATTAGCACAAACTACTCCCCAAGCACTAGAACCAACACTACGGTCTGCAACCACAATCTTCCTATAAATAGGGTTCCCATCAATCCACACTTTATTTGTCTTTACTTCTTCTGTGGAATACTCATCACTTCCACCGCCACCACCACTTTCTTTTGCTTCATTGATAGCAGAAACAAGGTCTGTTTTTGCTTCTGTTTCCAATTTTGACAAATCACCTATATCATTCTCAATGTCCACTAAAGAATCATTTATCTCATTGATTGCAGCAACAGCCGAGGATTTATCGGTAGTTTTAAGCTCTGAAATATTTCCTACATCAGAACTTTTAGCATAATCCTCAGCATCTTCCAGGTCAGTAACTTTAGTTGGAACATCATCAGAATCAGCTTTCTTTTCAACCTCTGAATTAATTCCCGAAACTGCATCATACAGAGCTTTAGAAGTAGGAGCAGTATTTTCAGAATCTTGCAAAACGTTTGTATAAGGTTTAATACCAGAAACATCAGGAATTTCAGGAAGATTATCAAGATCGTTGTAATCATTAGAAGTAGCAACCTTTGCAAGTTCTGATTTCTTCACATAATCAATCAAAACAGAGGCAAGTTCATCTTTTGTCACATATCCCAAAAGAATCTCATCAACTTTATCTTTTGTGTAATAATTCGACAAATCAACAGTAGTAGAACCCAAGTTTGCCCAGGCATTGTCAATCCACATATACTGATTGTAATTGTTGCCCGAAGTCTTAATCAGATAAATTGTAGTACCGCTTATTTCTTCAGTAGGTAAAGCTGCAACAATCCTAACCGAAAGGCCAGCCCCAATATTACGCAGAAGTTCATCAATATTAGCCTTGGTATAAACTTCATCCTTTGTGTAATAATTCAGAAGGTTATTTACAATGTTTGTAATAAAATTACTGTCGTTTTCCAGCTGAGAAGTTTTTGTAATATTTGCACCGTTCACAACGTCAAAACTGCTTTCAGTTCCATCAGTAAAAACAATCAGGTAAGTATCCACAAGACCGGCAGAAGATTTCTTTGTAATACTTTCAATACCAATTCCCTTATCCCCCTGATCTCCCTTATCACCTTTTTCACCATCAATACCATCAATGCCGTCTTTACCGTCTTTGCCGTCAACGCCATCTTTAATAATAATAAAATCAGTCTTTTTAGAACCGTCGGTTAAAGTCCATTCAAAAGTAACTTTATTGCCTTCTGGAACAGCTTCAATACTCTTAATTGTACAGTTAGCCCCTTTTAAAGCACCGCCACCCTTCACAGTTTCTTCAGTGTATTTTTTTAGCAAGAGCAAGTGTTATTACATCCATGTTCTACTCCTTACTGCTTAATCCATGAGTCAGTTGTTTTCTCATACATATAAAGCTCACCGTTATCAATACAGTAAGCAATAGCTCCAGTTGGTAAATCTTTATACTTTGGATACTTTGCAACAGTTGGAAGTTTATTTACATCCTTGGAAAGTCCAAAATATTCCCAAGAACCTTTCTTTGAACTTGTGTTCGCAAAACTGCCTAAATCAGGAATATCTTCTCCTGCTTCGTAAATATGACCGTCAAAAGCCTGGCTTACATTAGTTATCATTGCACACCTCACTTAATATTTTAAAAATTATGCAATAATTTAAGTTCAAAAAGTATCAACAATCATAAAAAAAGAAGCCCCTGGCAACGCCAGAGGCTTCTTCACACAAAAAGGAGACTATCACCATAAGGAGAAAGCTCCTTTTTAGAATATATCATAAAAATTAAAGCTCTATCAATCCATGATCATCATAACCATCTTCCCACCACTCCAGAAGAATTTCAAACTCATTGTCTTTAACTTCCTTGTCAAAAGCTTCATTAAAGATTTTTTCATTCTCTGAGTCTTTCTTTATTTTGTCTTCCGGAGTTTTATCCATTAGTCCACCCTGAATGCTCCATAAGCTGCATAACGCCAGAACGCATCCCAATCCAGCATATTAATCCGTAAGTCATTACGGCAAATATCATCCGCAAAAATTTCCAAGGCAGCAAGGTTATAAACGTAAGTATCAAAAAAGTGGTTAGGCATTCCAGGTTTAGCTTTCCACACAGTACGGATATATTTATTAGTCTTTTTGTCAAACTCTTCCACTTTCTCTTCAGCTTCAAACATTCTAAAGTAGTCATCGTGGAAATCTTCAGGAAAGTTAGGGAACCAGTCAGGCTGTTTAGTTCCCTCATCCCATTGCAGCATATTCATTGCCCTGGCAATTCTATCTTTAAGCTTACCCGTATTAACATGATATGCAAGAGGTAAACCAATACTTTCCAGAGTTTTCTTCTGGAACAACTGGTAAGTTTCACCGTTTTTAATCCAGTCAGTACCCTTACAGGCATAAACGCCAGCAGAGAAACGGGCACAAAAAGCATAAACCCAGTCCGTATAATGTCCTGAGTCTACAAGAGTAATAGCAATTCTGTAATGGTGGCCGTCATCACTTTCGTAAATCGTCTGTTCAATAAACTTTGCCAGAGTGTCCCAAACACCATAAAAATCTTCAGTAGGACCATCAATCCTGAATGCATCAATAGTCCAGGTAACACCCATTGCACCATAACCTTTCACGTCCACAAAAAGACAATCCTTCTGAACGTCCACAGAACAGCACACAATCCAGCAAGGAGAACCGGCATCGTTAATAGCCATAACATTAGGAATTTTACCTTTGGCCCATCCAAAACGTCTGTGCATCATAGCCCGTTCACGTCTGATCTGGTCGTTCTGTTCCCTGAATGGCAATCCCTGTTTAAGGTTTCTGAAAGTTCTGTAAGCTTCTTTGTCTTTAATTCTGTTATTCTTAATATCCCAGCATTTAGCCCAAAGCTTTACAATATCTTCCCAGGAAAGCATTCCCGGTGGATTATACAACGGACTTATATGATAGCTTCTACTTCCTTCTTCATCAGTTTTTTTAGTGGCTCTCCATTCCCCTTTATCCATGATTAAAGCTTTATCATAATTTTTCATAAGCCCACCACAATGAGGGCACTTATAAGCCACAGTTTCCATTATTGGATTAAAGTCTTCGTCATTTTCCCAGACAATTCCACCAATCTGTTTATCTTTAGTTTCGTTCCAGATTGCCCACTCCAAAGGCTGCATTTCACCACAATGCTTGCAAGGAATATAATAATATCTCTGGTCCCCACTTTTAAAAAGCCTAAAAATCTTACTCGTCTGTTCAACAGTAGGAGTAGAACCAAAATAGATTTTTCTTGTATTAGGGTAAGCATCACTACGGGCAATGGCAAGATCTTCCATCGTACCTTCGCCCTTAATATTTTCAGTCATACCGTCCAACTCGTCCACAAGAACAATCTTGTAAGAGAAGTTACGGAATCTGTTACCGGAACGACCACCAACCGCATGAAGATACCCGCCCACAAATTCTTTTTTGTTGGCAGTATCACCTGTATTTCTAGCCCCTGCAGCTTTTTTAGTCTGAGCAAAAATGTTACCACGCAAACCAGATGAGTCAATCATCTTGTCAATTTTGGTTTCCATAGCTTTTTTAGCCATGTCATCATCAGGCAGAATATATAAAATAGGACTAGGATTACAACCGATGCAGTAAAGCATTACATTTTCCAGAATATCAGTTGTAGCACCCAGCTGATTTCCTTTCATAACATAAACTTTCTGAACATTACTTGCAGGACTAAAACAATCAACAATTTCTCTAAAATATGGCACTGTCTTAAAACTGAACTTACCAGGAAAAGGAGTCAAATCTTTATCCAGATAACGCACCTGTTCTGCATATTCAGTTGGCAGCATAAAGCTTCTTTTGGCAGTAAGCTTTTCAAAACCATGAGATAAAAAATCAATATCCTGCTGTAATATCCTGCATTGCAAACTAACTCCCTCCAGTTACTTTTTATAATTCTTATATAGCCCGCAACTCTTAAACTCGTGACAGACTCCACCCTGTCTGTAACACATCGGCTCAATAAAATCTGCATATTCAGGACACTCTTCCCGAACAAGCATAACCATCAAATCCACCACATCCCGTGTTTCTTTAGCCGCACAATGACAAAGCCGTTTGTTAAAGAACTCCAGAAGACTCTCTCCGTTAAAATCCATAATCATATCAACCGGAGCATCCTGAGGAGCCTTTTCCCTGTTGTATTCACTCTGCCTGTCATTTCTCTGACTTCTCACATACTTTTCAATAGCCACATGGTGCCGTACAAAATGCACGCTTATGTAATACGGCAAATTCCTGAAGGTAAAGCTAAAGCGGATCCATCTTAAAGGACTGTGCCTGCATTCAATCATAGCTTTCTTCCAGTCTAAATCAGGAGCGTTTTTAATATCCTTACCCACAGTAATTAAAGCCCGTCTCTTAACCTCAATCCAGTCTTCATCCCGTGGAAAAGTAGTCATAGAAACTTCAACCATTTTCTTTTTCCTCACTACTTTCAAAAGTAGTAATACAACCCATTTCTTTCATTTTTAAAAATCCACAGGAACAAACAGAAAATACCTTATCCTTAAAAGGACAGTGTTCCTTACATTCAGGATTTTTATTATTAAACACAAAAGGAATTTCTTTCATTCCTCTTGAATCATCAGTCCAGTAAAGCAAAACTACCTCCTACTACTTTCAAAAGTAGTTACTTCAACCGCTTAAAAATAATCATAAAAGCAAATCTAAGCCTTTTGCCAAAGCTCATTTTTTTAATGTTTTCGTAAAGCACTTCCTGAGCTTTAATATAAACACCCTTAACTTCTTTCCTGATTTTTCTGTCATTTCTACCGCTCATTTCTTTTCAATCTCCCTTAATCGGCTTTTAATCTTTACTAAAGTAATACCCGCCCTGGTAACTTCCGGATTCTCACTTCGTAAATGCAGATGATTAAGCGTACTCATTTCACTCCGCTTAATCATAATCAAATTACTAAGCTCCACATTCTGTTTGTTGTTATCCAGAAACCCAATACAGCAGTCTTCAGGAATCGGACCGTTAGCCCGCATCCACACAAGCCTGTGTTTCAACTCCCAGTTGTTAGGCTCACTAACCTTCACACTGATATAACCATCCTTGGTAATAACCTCAGTATTTACTGGAACCGTGTTATGAGGTTTATGTCCTTTTTTGAACCAACCCTTTTCACTTCCAGGAAACCTTATTCCTTTTTTCCCCTTGTTGTGGCTCACGTTTCCTTTCTTGAATCTGCAATCCACCCCGTTAGGAAGATGATGAGCATGGCAGAATCCCCGTACCTGACTAACCTTAAAGTCAGTGCCAAAATGTTCATTGAACCTTTTGGTACACTCTTCAAAGCTTATTCCCACTCTGTTCTCGCTGATCCATTCAATCTGTTCTTCGTTAAAAATAAAATTTCCCCGTCCGTCATACTTATAACCGCTTTTAATCTTGTGAGCACTCATAACACTTTTAATCGAGCTGGCAGTACAGGTAAATCCAAATTCCCTGGAACAGATTTCAGCAATTTCTCTTGTAGACTTTCCCTTACAAATCGACCGTATAAAATCCAGCCTTTCCTTAGTCCAGATTTTAACGCAACGTCTCCCAAAATTGCGGTTAATGACAGTCTGAATTGCACCAACGGAAAATTCCCTCCCAAACTCCTTAGAACAAATCTCAGCCAGTTCTTTAGTACTCCGTTTTCCGTCTCTAATAGACCCAAGGAAAGCAACCTTATCTTCAGTCCAATACTTCCCCGGCATCTGCCCCCCCCATACCAATAAGTTTTCTACCGCTGGTATTCTTTGGTGCAATCATTTCAGGAAGCTCTGTCTTTTTCAAAATACCGTTATTAACAAGCTTCAAAGCATTAATCTGTACATTCGCATTGTTAATAATAGTCTGAGCAACACCTGTAACCATATTTGCTCTTTTAATCTCTTTCTCCAAAGCCTCAGGACTAAGCTCATCGTCCATCAAACCTTCCAGACAGGTAAAAAGATGATCATTCAAATCCGCCAAACTGTTTTTCATTTTTTTTAAGTCTCCTTTTTGTGTGTTATTTATTTACAACTACCAAAATCCACTACTTTCAAAAGTAGTAAACTAGTTAGTTATAATTTCTTAAATAAAATAAATCCCGGTCAGTATCAAAATCTTTTTTGAAATAACCACATTTCAAATAAAAATCATTCAAAATGCAGTCATCTTTAGCAGTTAAAGAAATCATTTTTTCGTGATATTTTTCCTGCAATAATTCAATCATATCAACACTAAGCTTTTTTCCACGCCACTTTTCACCAACTTCAACCAAAGAAACATAAACTCTATTAGTCATGTCCCTGTCATATCTTTTAGCCTCGTAAGGTTTAGCGGCAAAAACATCATCGTAAGTATAAAAAGCCAGAAGCCCAATATAATTAAAATCACTGTCTCTTAATAATCCAAAATTAAAGTGCTTCAGATAATACTCACAAAACACTTTGTCATTCATAAACTCACTTACCATGCTAAAAGAATACGGAAAATTAATTTTCAGCAGTTCCAGGAGTTCATTTTTGTTTTCAGACCATTTTTTATAAATAAAAACATTCACTACTTACTCCCAGTAGAACCAAATCCACCGTTACCACGCTCAGTAGAACTCAAAGAATCCTCACCAACTAAAAATCCGTGCCATTTCACAATTTTTTTAATCATAATCTGAGCTATTCTGTCACCACCATGAACCTGAAAATCATCAACACTCATGTTAGTAACAATCGCACCAACCTCACCACGATAATCAGAATCAATAGTTCCAATCGCAACATTAATACCTTTTGAACTCAGTCCGGAACGAGGTCGTATTTCTGCATAATAACCCTCAGGAATTTCCATCTTGAACCCAAGCGGCACAATCACAGTAGAAAAACTAGGAATAGTGAGCAAAAAGTCACTAGTTCCACGGGCATAACAGTCCGCACAGGCAGCACCAGTAGTCTTAAAAACAGGAATTTTCCCGTCATTAACTACAGTAAGCTTTACATTCACAGCTTCATCACAACCACACATAAAAACCTCCGTGTTTTATTCGTCATTCCGAACATTCTCAATAACTTTTATATCATCAATGGCAATAGTCATTTCATCCCTGATCCGCTCAAAATTATCAGCAATAACAAGAGGTAATGTAGCCGTAATTAATTTCCGGCAATTTTCAGCAGCATCAAACATAGAATTTCCTTCAACATTTCTAACTTCAAACGGAATACTAATATTTAATCTCACATCAAACATACAAACCTCAAAGTAACGACTAATTCCGGCAACTACTTTCAAAAGTAGTCACCGGAATAACCGGGTTATTTCTGCCTTGTAATCAGCACTGGTTACCACAGCCCCTTTTAAAGTCCTCTTAGGAATTACACAAACAACCGAAACCCAAAAGCAAGCTGGCCGCCTACGTTGTCCAGCTGGTAAAAAGCCCAAATCAAAAAGTCACTGCAAAACCTCAAGAATAGTTTTCAATCTCTCAGCTTCATCACACAGCCACTTTATTTCATCGTCCGTAAACGCTTCGTTCCTGTAAATCACAGATAAAGTCCATTCAATGTCCTTAAGTTCATCTTCAAGATCTTTTCTGAAATCACAATCATTCACCCCTTACGGACCATTCTTTTTTCAACAGCCTCCTGAATCTTTTCCAGGCACTGCAAACAAACCTGTTTCTCACACAACTTAGAAACAATGCTTTTATTAAAACTTGTAATCACAGAAGTAAACCTGCCGCCACATTCGTTACAGGTCCATTCAGCCCTTACACCTTCATTTAATTCCAAACATTTATCTTTCAAACCCATATAAGCCTCTTTTTTGTCAAACCTTCCGCCGATGAGGAAAAAGGTTAAGCGAAATTTTTACTTTTCGAGCTTTCTTTCAAGCTCAAAAAACTCCTTAGTCTCCTTTTCACTCAGCTCAATACAACCTTTCTTGACCAGCAATATAAAATACCTCGCTTCATCCTCACTCTGGAACCTCTCATAATGAATATCCATCAACCTGATGCAGTACTCGTCACAAAGCTCCAAAAACCGCTTATAAGTCATCTAAAGTTTGTCTCCCTTACCTTCAGCACGGAGCTTATTCTTTTCAATCACTTCCAGAATTGCCTTTTCAATATCAATATCAGCCTTTTCAGCCTCATTCAAAACGCAAATAATAATGTCCGCCAGTTCATGTGAATAACTAAGCTTTATCTTATCCGCTTCATCACCCCAGCTTCCAGAATCATAATAACCATGCTCCGCAATAAAAGTATCCAGCTTAAACCGCTCCTGCACAGCTTCAACAACTTCACCAGCACAATGCTTCAGAAAATCCCCATCACAAAGCTTAGCCCCGTTTTTAATTCTGGCCTTTCCAACTTCCAGAGTAATTTTCTTAATCTCATTCAAATCCATCATTGTTTACCAGCCTCAACATCCAGTTCTTCAAGATATTTAATCAATTCGTTTTTATGCAAAGCTGCATAATTCAAAAATCTTTTAATTTCATCGTAAGTCATAGCAATACCGGTCCATTTGTGAATTATGTTATTCCACTTATCCAATAGTTCCTTATCCATCCCCGATAAAATCCAGGCTACATTTCAAAACCTCACACTTAGGATTCTTTTTCTTAAAATACGCTACAGCTTCAACTGAACTACGAGCCACAACCCGAACCGTCTTGTTAGCCCTGTTGGCAAAATCTTTATATCTCACCCAGTAACAATTAGGCTCACTCATCATCACCCACCTGTAAGTTATTTATAATGTCCTGAGCCCATTCAATAACCCCTTCTCTTTTTATTTCCAAAAAAGCATTAGCTTCAGGATCTGGAGTACAGCTGAAAAGTACATTTATAAACTTATGTACAGAACCACGAGCAAATTCCTTAGAAATTACACCTTCCTGCAGGTAATTCTTATAAAGTTCAATAACTATAGTTGCTGATTTAATTAATTGTTCCATTTTCAAAACTCCTAATGACAATAAAACGCAAAAAGATTATCACTACAGTAATAAATCTAATCGTTTGTAAGCCATTTAAAATCTTTATAATTCAGCTTTTCCTTGCCCTCGGCCTTTTCCCTTACTGCACACCCAAGAATAAAAGCAATCTTGAAAAGCTCTTTCCTGCTATAATGATTCTCATCCGTAACTAGATGCTGAAAATCCCCAGGATGAGCTTTCTTGTACAGTTCAAAAAGTCTCCAGTGCTCAAGCTTTTTCATTCGCTCTTTTCCATCGCTTCAGAAACAATGTCTCTCAAGTTATCTTCCTGACTGTATTTACCCTGCAAGTTTTGAATCTTCTGCAGAATCTGAGCTTTACTGTCACCAATTGCCGCAGAAATATCGTCACTCATCAGGTTTACAATGTTCATTCTCGCAGAGTTTACATCAGCCTGAACAAACGCCACCGCCTGGTCCGCAATTCTTTCTGGAAGATCCAGAAGCTTATTCATCAAAGTTTCCAGGTAACTCATAACAGAAGCGGTAACAAAATCTTTTGGAATCTGCACTTGGCGGCGTTCCTGGATTCGCTGATCTTTTTCATCAGCAGACACTAAATCACGCAGAATTTTTACATACTTTTCCACGTTCTGCATTGAACCGTACTGTCTCACGAGCTCACGGATAGTCATATTCAGCATTTTTCCAGCCTGACCGGTGGATTGAATGTCCGAAAAATCCGGCGTTACCGCAGTAGCTCCCGCAGAAGAAACATCAGCTTCAAAATTGCCAAAACCTGCATTATTCTGCTGCTTGCCCTTCCACTTATCCAGATAAGCCCTGTTTACAGGGTTATCAGTGTCCAGCATCCCGCCCGAGTTGAGAATCAATGTCTTATTTTTGATTTTTGTACATACCGCAGCACGACTGACGCCGGCCATGTGTGCAAAAGTACTCTGTGTAACTTCCATTATGTCGAATATAACACAGTTGTTAAATTTTAACAATAACGAATTAAAACAGTGTTAACTGACCGTTAAACATGGCACACAACTGACAGCGGGCACGGCCCGCCGACTAATTGCACACCGTACCCCCGTCTGACAGTACCTTTTTGAGTTACTACTTTCAAAAGTAGTGAGTCTAAAATGTAAAATGTAAATTCAAAACTGCAGTTTGCAAAATCTTGCTCTTATATTAAAAAAAATTTCACTTTTTAATTATTTTTTTTCAAATTAAAAATACTTTTTTATATTACTTTTACATTTACATTTTCATTTAAACAAAGAATAAATATATAAGAATATATAAATTTAAAAGAGATTGAAAATGTAAAAGTGAAAATTCAAAAATTTAAAAAAATAAACACTATACTTCGTCGTGGAGAATTACGACAGAAAGCGACAAAACAGCATAAAAAAACGCCTGCTTACTGTCGTAAACAAGCGTTTTGAATATATTTTTTTTAAAAATAAACTGTTTGTATAGTGTTATTCAGTCTCTTCAGTGTCGGAAAGTTCAAAAAAATCAATCATTTTAGCATTTTGAGCAGCTAAAAATTTCAAATTTTCCTGCAATTCATTACGAGTGTAATAATCTGTCATTTCCATCTGAGTATGACCAACCATCTTTCTAACGACTTCGCCTTCGTATAAATTACGAGCTCTTGTAACATAAGTATAACGCAAAGAATGCATTGTAATTTTTCTGGTGCCGATGTCGATACCGGCATTTTTTACGGCTCTGTGAAATACATCTTCAATGTGATCCATGTGATAACAGTTTTCTGTTGCTGGAAGTGTAACTAATTTAGTCATACCGCCAATAGAAACATAATCACGCTTTGAACTCCAATGAGTGAATAACAACTCATCGTTTTTCTTTCCTGTTTTGATTATGTAATTCTGTAAAAGTCTTGCTGTAATTGGCGGAATTAAAGCAACACGCCAGCGTTTATCTTCATCACTCCCCGTTTTGTTATACGGATACCGCTCATCAGTGTAACGGTCCAGAAAGCCATTGATGAGAACTGCAGATTCATTATAGAAAAGCTGTTCAGGAGTAAATGCACGAGCTTCTGAAATGCGTAAACCTGCAGAGAAAGTGAGCAGCAGAAGTAAAAAAGAAGCTTCGTCAGGAAAGTTTTCTGGATGAAACAGAGCTTTAATTTCCTGCAGTGTCATAATATCGGCCTTTTTGGACTTATGAACAAAACGTTCAAATCTAGGCGGATTAACTTCAACACCGTTCCAGACGGCTTCAGTAAAAACATCTTCAACAGTTGTAATGTACTGATTTTTCCAGCTGGCAGAATGTTCATCCAGAAGTAAATGTCTTAAAAGTTCTGGTGCTGTCAAATCTCGAATATCCATATCACCAAAATCATGGACAATATGTTTTATGTACATTCTTTTAATTTTCAATGTGTTTTCTTTGATTGATTTTCCAAGCTGCTCACGTCTTTTGAAATTCATTGAACCAGGAATGAACATTTTTGAACAAATATCTTTGATTAAAGGTGAAATTGGAAGTAAAGGATTGAGCTTTTGGATATAAAGCTCAGCTTCATATTTTGTCTTACATCCTTTACAGGCTTTTTGAATCTGTCTTGTATGTTCAAAATTCCAATACCAGTAATACCATTCTGTTATTTTTTTGCCGTTTTTTGTCTTTGATTTCTTGAAAATGTGATATTCCATATAAAATCCTATTGAGTTTTTATTGAGTTTTTAGGGAATATGGCGAAAATAGCACTGTGCTAAATCCTTGTAACACAAGGATTTATGTAAAAATATAAAATACAACCGATAGGCTGAAGATCAATAGGAGAAACGCCCATATAGTTCATCCCCCTGGTTTTTATATTCAAAGCGACACAATTTGTTCGTTTTATTTCGTTTCATATTCCGTAAGTTATTGAGTTTTTATTGAGTTTTTTAACAAAAAACTCAATAAATCAATTTTGATTCATGGCAATCACAGTGCCTTTGATTAAATTGTAATTGGTTACTGAAAGCTGTGATATTTCCATAACCAAATCCCGGAATTGTTCGTATTTTTGTGTAAACTCTTTTTTCTCTGCAGGCTCATTTCCTGTTACCAGGTATTCAACAGTTACACCAAGATAATCAGCCATTTTCAAAGCTAAATCGCATCTTGGGTATACATCACGATTTTTCATGCTGTTATACACACTGATAGGATTTTCTACATCGCCGTAAATTGTGTTCATCATTGCACCAATTGTAGTTTTATTAAGCTTGCATAGTGTTTTTACTCGTTCGTAAAAATCCAGCATTAAACCACCTTAATTAGATTTCGTAGAATGATTCATTGCATACACCGTCCCTTTTATTAAGTTGTAATTGGCAGTAGATAACTTTGAAATTTCTTCCAGAAGTTCTTCATATTGCCCGTATTTGTACGCAAAATCATTTTCAGAATTTTTCTCATTCCCAGTTACTAAATATTCAACAGATACGTTCAAATATTCAGCCATCCTTAAAGCAACATCGCACCTTGGAAAAAGATTTCGTCTTCTCCAGCCGTTGTATATCTCTTTTGGGTTATTTTCTGATGGATAGAGAGTTTTCATCATCTGATCTATGGTCGTTTGTCTAAGACGACACAGTGTTCTGATCCTTTGATAATAATCCAACATAGTTACCTCCTGCATTATGTATAAAATAACACTATTTTTATAATAAAAAAATATTTATTTCGACATAATTATAATTGACAATATTTTAAACGTAACATATATTGTTTCTTGTAAGTGTTGTTTTGAATATTTTCTAACAGCACAAATCACCATACAGGGAGGAATAGAATGCCTGAATGTAAAGAATACACTCTTAAAGTTGCTTTGACTGATGAAGAGTGGAAAGCTTTTGATAAGTATGTTCACGATATGGGAATCGTTAAGTACCGTTTTGTGAGACAAGCAATTCTGGAAAAACTTACAAGTTTAGGTTATCTGCCAATTGAGCAAAAAGAGAGCAAATGATGACAGAGATGCAAACTAAAATCTGGAACACTTTGCTTGAGCGGGATTATGGATATTGGAACTTCAACAAAACTAAAAAAATCCATAATCGAATTGGAGTGTTTATTGACGGTGAATATTACGAATCTTTATTCCAGGCTGGAATTGATTCTCCAATATCTTACCAGTGGATAAACAAAATTATTCATCGTTCTAACGGAGCTCCAGTAGAACTAAAAAACGCCGGAGTAACGATAGTAACTGAAAAATGGATCCGGCAACATCCGGAGTATTTAATGTGACTGATTTATCAGAATTAAATTATCAATCGTTATTGATTGAAATTCAAAAAGTTGAATGCCTGGTAAATAGTCTGGCATCACTTGTGGCATCAGAGATTTTTAATCGTGAAATTCCTGAGTATGTAAGCTTAAAAGAAGCTGCAAGATTAAAAGGAGTTACAAGTTATAAAAATCTTATGAAAAAGCCCTGGCATCAGCCTTGCTGTGGAACAAACTCCGTGAGAGTAAACGGACACAGAGCTTGGAAACGTCAGGATGTTATTGAATGGCTTGATGTTACTGATTCAAACCTGGAACAGTACGCAAGAAGTAAAAATGTTGATATTAGCCGCCATTTTAAGAATGGACGAAATATCTAGGAGGATTAAATGGCTAATGATATTAATCAGGTAGCACTTACAGGAAGATTGGTAAAAGGTGCAGAAGTAAAGTATCCACGGGAAAATTTCTGTGTTGTAACTTTCACAATTGCATCCAACGAAAACCAAAAAAAAGGTGATCAATGGGAAAAAAGAGCAAATTATATTGACTGCTCATTTTCCGGCAACTATGCAAAAGCCTTGGCACCATCAATGACTAAGGGCCGTTCAATTACTGTAACAGGTAAAATCCATCAGGACAGATGGGAAAAAGACGGACAAAAACAGTCAAAAATCATTATCAAAGTTGATAATGCAGAACTTGGACAGTTACCAAATGGAAAATCTGACAGTTCAGAACCATCTGCAGAAGAACAGCCTTTTGATGATGTTCCAGATGATTCAGATCCGGAAAACATTCCATTTTAATTTTTAATTTTTTAATCCAAACACACAAAAAGGAGATTAACTTATATGACTAAAATTATCACCACTTCCAACGGAAAAGGTGGCACGGGAAAAACTACCCTGAACACTTTTATTGCAGAAACACTTTTTGCTCATGGTTTTAATGTTCTTTTAATTGACCTTGACCATAACTGCTGTTTATCTGAAATGTACGGTTTTGAGCTTAAAGATGAAACTTCAAAAAGTTTCTTAAGCGGAAAAATGGTAAAACCATACAACATTAAAAAATCTGTAACAGCTGAAATGGATATTATTCCATCTGACCTTGATATGAATATGCTTGCAAATATCATGGACACACAGCTGAAAATCCAGCTTAAAAAATCAGGATTCTTTAATAAATACGATTTCATTATTTTAGATCCACCAGGAACATGGAATGCACAGACAAGAAATGCTGTATTTGCTGCAGATACAGTTGTTATTTCTGGAACCTGTTCAAACCTTGATTTAAGAGCAACAAAAAACTATTTTGAACAGCTTTCAAATTGCTGTCTTGATTCAGAAGTTTTTGTTGTATGTAACAAATTCAAAAAAGAATTGAATCCAGATGGAATCTTTGAAGCTTACAAAGAACAGTTTCAGGATTTTCTTTTAGACTTCCCTATTCCAGATGTAAAAAGCTTTAAGAAGTTTGTAGCTGATCCAATTGGATACAAAATCCATCCTGCAGTAAAAGCAAGATTAGAGAAGTTTGTCAAAATTGTGACAAATTACGAGGAGTTACTTAATGCATAAATCTAATCAGCTGAAATTTATTCATGTAACTTTTGTACAGAGTTTTTATGTAAAGTGCATCAGTTGCAATAGCACTATCTGTATTGAAAACGGAAGAGCTTATTTGAATGCTCCAGGAATGTTTTTATTACATTGTCCAATATGTACAGATAATTTTGATTTTAAGACAGAACGGGAGTATTACAATGCCTAAATTACCAACTTCAAACCAGCTTACTATGAAAATCAGTCTCGGTCAGATAATTGAGACTGGAAACGTTCGCCAGGAATATGACACAGAAGAAATTAAGCTTCTGGCAGATTCAATTTATAAATACGGGCTTATCAATCCAATTTCTGTAAAAGCATACGGAGAAGATGAAAACGGAATTAAAATGTATGAACTTATTGCAGGTCATAGACGTGTAAGAGCTCATAGATACCTTTGTGATATTGGACAGGATTATTCACAGATTACCGCCTGTATCGTTAAAGGTGATAAAGATATTTTGCAGCTTATTGAAAATATCCAAAGAGAAGATCTTTCTCAGGTGGATAAAGAAACTGCAATTAAAGCACTTGTTGCTTCAGGAATGAGCCAGCAGCAGATTGCAGAAGAGCTTTCTAAACCTCTTGGATGGATTCACGACCAGTTAGCCGGAGCAGAAGTAAGAGAAAATGCAAAAGCTGCAGGAATTGATACAACCGGCATGAGCACAAAAGCACTTTCACAACTTGCATCAATTCCGGGAGCAAAACTTCCTGAAGCAGTAAAGAAAGCCAAAGAAAATGGCGGAACTGTCAAAGCTGCAACAGCAGTTCTTAATGATTACCGGGCAGAAAATGGAATATCCGCTCCAAAAAACAAAAAAAAGCCTGAAGTAAAAGAATATTCTGCAGAACCAATATTGATAGATATTCAGAATGTTATTTCAGAAATTCAAGATTATCAGCACCGTCAAAATCTTAAATTAGACAGTCACGATAATTCACTTTTAAACAATATTTGCGGTGATCTGATAAGCCTTTTTGAAGCTTATCAGCACAATTAAGGAATTAAAAAAAATGAAACAAAAACCCGGCTGGACATACAAATACTCTGAAGAACTTGGCCAGATGATTGCAAGGCATGACAAGTCCGGCTGGGTATATTGTTCTGATGGAACTAAATACAGTCCAGAAGAAATTGAAATAATCAGAAAACACGGCCTTATAAATAAACAGGTACATGAAATAAAAAAAGCTTTTGATGGCGAAATAATCAAATAGGATGGGAAATTATGGACTTTAATCAATATAAAAATCGACTTTTCGACTACTTACATATAATGGGAATTGAAGCTCACAGAGGGCTTGTTAGATGTATCAATCCCGCACATGAAGACCATAATCCATCCTGTGAATTATGGGAAGATCATTTTAAATGTTATTCAGGCTCGTGCGGATGCAGTGGTGACATTTATGATGCGGTTGAACTTTTAGAAGGAATCACTTCCAAAGCTGAACAATATAAACACCTGGAAAAGATTTTTGGTGGAACTTATACACCTAGACCAGTTGAAAAAAAAGAAACTGAAGTTGAAGAAAAACCAAAATTCACACCTGATTACGAAGCTGTAAAAACAGTTGATAAATATCTTAATTTTGGATGGGCACCAGAAGAAGCTTTACTGGATTTTCTTTCTCAAAGATGTATAAAAACAACTCATGGAGAATTTAAACAGTATCCTGTAGAAGTAATTGAAAACTTAAAAAAATATTTTGGTTATTGGCCTGGAATGGATATTGCACTTCAGGACCTTGGTAATAATACAATTTATCGCTCTGGCATCCCTACAAAAAGCAATCAGAATGGACAGTATGCATGGGCTCATTCAGGACTGGTTTTGAAAATTGGAACTGGATATAAACTGCATTATTACCAGGATGGAAAATGCGAAAAAAGAGGCTCTCTTTCTTGTTCAACATTCCCTACTCCTAATGATTTATCAGAAACTCTGCAGGATGAACCAGTTATTCTTGTAGAAGGTGAACTTGATGCAATTATGTGTAGAGCTGCAGGAATTTCAAATGTTTTTTCTTGCGGTGGTACAAACGGTTTAACAAAGCCAAAAATAAAAGCTCATCTTGTAAATGTAAAAAAAATCGTTATCTTGTTCGACAACGACGAAGCCGGCAAAATCGCCGCCGGTTTAAAGGCTGCCAAAGCTGCCAACCTGCCTAAAAAGCTTTTACAGGCAGGATATAACGGTGAAATTTATATTGCTGAATTAAAGGACTATAAGGACCCAGATGAATGTATCTGCTATCAGAGAATTGATCTAATCAGCAAAGCTATTGAATCTGCAGTTAAATACGAAAATATAACTGTATCTGCAGATATTAAAACTGAAAAAGAAACACCTGCAGGAAAAACAAACAAAAACTCCACCCTCTCGACAAAAGACCTGAAAGCCTTAATCAGAACTCTTAAAGCATCTAAAATTGAAAATGACGAGTTCAATAAAGCACTTGGTGCAATGCTCCTGATCTGTGAAGAAAAGCAGGAAGATAAAGATATTCTTGTGGATGCAGGCCTTGCAGTTCGTTGGTTAGACCATAAAAAAGATATTGATATTAAACCAACATATTTAAGCTCTCTGGCAAGTAAATATCTGTCTTACTACTGGCAGAGAAAACTTAAAGGAATTGTTCTTCCAGAACTGCAGCATAATGAATTTTCAAACAAACCGCTTGCAAGAATCAACTTCAAAGAACTTATGGGTAGTGATGAATTAAACCGCTTCATTAATTATAAAGGTGAACGTTCTGCAGCTATTCTTGTGGCAAAAGTATTGAAAGATAGATTTATGTACGTTGAAGATGAAAAGCGTTTCTATTACTTCAATGGCCATGTATGGAATAGAGAATCTAATATCATGGGAATTATATATAATATTCTCACACCATTAATCACATACTATTCAGAAAATTACGAGGATTATTACAAAACAGAAAAGCCTAAGACATTATACGAAACAATCGGAAAATGCCGGAATGCAATTGAGCAGAAGAAATTTCTTTCTGCAGTAGCAAAGATTTTTTCTGAGCTTCCATCAGTATTCAAAGAGACAATCACTTTTGACGGGCCACAGATCCAGGAAACACTCACTCTGGAAGACGGAGTTTTGGACTTCACAGGTAAAACTCTTAAAATCAGAGAAGCTTATCCTGATGAATACCGCTACAGGATATTGCCATATAAAGTTGACGACGTTGTAGACTCTAAAAAGCCAACAAACTTCTTAAAGTTTATGCATTCAAACTTTAAGAACGAAGAAACTTTAAAAACACTCTTTTATTATTTGTCTCTTATTCCTTCCCGCTGTGCACAGTACAAAGTAGGAGGAATTTTTATTGGAACTGGTGGAACTGGTAAAACAACGACAATGAAGATCATTTCAGACTTATATCCAAATATGACAACTCCAATTCCTCGCCAGGTAATCATGCTTAATAAAGATATTCGTAACTATGGCGGCGGTGCCACACCTGAAATTGCAGAACTGGAAGGAATGGGAGCCGGAATCTCAGATGAAACTCAGAGAAATGATATGTTGAACTCAGCTGTATTCAAACAGCTTACTGGTGGAGGCGTTATGAAAGCTCGAAGACTTTATGCCAATACAAAAGAGTTTAAACCAACTGCTCAGACAATCATTCTGACAAACTACCTTCCACGATTCGACAATAAAGACCCTGCAACAATTGACCGTATGGTAGTAATCCCATTCAGCGTGCAGCATAAACGAGGAGAAGATGATAACTTCAAAGATGAAAATGATATTTTTAATTTATTACGTCCTGAATATCCTGCAATCGTAAAATTATTTGCTGAGTACTACATCCATCTTAAAAATGATTATAAAGGCAAAATTCCTCTTTCTGATGAATGTAAATCATACAAAGATGACTACGTTGAAGACCAGGCAACAGACCTTGACCGATTCGTTAAAGAGAACATTGAATTTGTTCAGGATGAAAATGTATTCGTTAAAGTAAAAGAGCTGTATGCCCGTTATTGCGAAATCAACGATATTGAATTAAATGATAAAGGACAGCCAGTTGATAAAGAAGCCTGGTCACAATCTAAACTCACCCACTTCTTAAAATCTGACTATACCGAAATTCATATTAAACAAAAGCGTTTTGGTGGCAGTCCTGAACAGATTATCATCAAAATGCGTTTGAAAGAAAATCCAAACATTAAAAAGCCGGAAACAAAAGAAGAAGTAAAGGCTGAAAATAAACCTGCTCCAAAACCTGCAGTTACTCAGCAACAATTGCCATTAAGTAAAATACCAGCTCCAGAAGATAATCCTTTTGAAGATGACGAAGGACCAGATTATGACATTTTCTAATATGACTGGAGAAATATTAGACACGCCCACAGAAGAAAAGCGTGAAGAACATGACGGAAGCTTCATTGTTGTAAGATTATACCAGGATAAAACAGGCTGGTATTATTCTGTACAGCTGAAGCTGAAATCATTAATCCGTAATAAACCCTGCCTGAAAACAGATGCTCCAATTGGATCTAAAATGGATACATTGCTTCAAGCGGAAAGAACAGTTTATTCCTGGATGACCAAAAAACAGAGAAGAAACTTCTCAAAATTCACAATTTTTGAACTACAACAGCCAAGTCTATTTCCTGACCTCTAAAACCCTTTAAAAACTCGTTAAAACAGCCTCTAGGATTGCGTATAACGAGCTTTTTTTAATTTTTTGACTAATTTATCGACCTAACGCAAAACACCCCTATTTTAGCCCGTTTTAAGCGTTTCCGCCATTTTTAACAAATAACTGTGTTATTATCTCCTATTTTTTTTAATTATTTTTGTTTTTTGTATTGACATATTACAAAATAAGCATTATATTAATAAATGTCAGGAGCAAAAAGCTGACACACACAAAAAGGAGATTTAAATATGAGTACACAGAGAAAAGCAGTAGCAATCAGAAACAAGTTCACAGATGAACTTCAGACAAAAAACTTCCAGGGCCGTGATTATGCAGTAATCACACAGAAAATGAAAAAGTGGCTCGGATTAAGCGACGTAACAAAATGGGAAAACTGCTGGAGACTGATTGCAGTAGCTGAACTTAGAGCACTTCAGATGATGCATAAAGTTCACTTCAACAATCGCCTGGTTGCAAAAGTAATCTGCTTTGCAGCTTGCAAAACAATCTAAAACAACAGGGCTTCGGCCCTGCTTAAAATACACACAAAAAGGAAACTATTATGAATACAGAAATTGCAACAACAATCTTAAATCAGTTAGGTGGAAAATCATTCCCTCTTATGACAGGTGCAAAAGATTTTATGATTACAAAAAATGAATTGTCATTCAAAATCGGAAGAAACTGCTACAGCATCAACAGAGTATTAATTTCATTAGATCCAAGTGATACATATACAATGAAATTCTGCAGAGACAGCTTTTCAAAAAAGACATTCGAGTTTAAAAGAAAAGTTGTAAATGAAATACCTGGTGTTTTCTGTGATATGCTCCAGTCAGTATTCACAAAATATACAGGCCTTGAAACAAGAATGCCAATGATCTGTGGAATCAACTGTTAATAATTACAAGCTGCAGAAAAAAAAACTGCAGCTTTTTTTTATATTTATTTTGTTTTATGTATTGACATTTTACAATATAAATATTATATTTATAACTGTCAGGAATTAATACTGACTCACACAAAAAGGAAACTAAAACACAAGGAGAAAACATTATGCTTCAGTTAAAACCAAACACAACTTATTACACACGTTCAATCGGAGATCACAATTGTATCTTCAAATGCAAAGTTATTTCACGCTCTGCAAAAATGGTAAAAATCATATATGACGGAATAGAACGCCGTGCAAAGATTTATGTAGATGATAGAGACCGTGAATATATCCAGCCTGATCACTGGAGCTTTGCACCAACTTTCAGAGCTGACGAAACAGTTCGCCCAAAATGTGACTGGGAAAAATAAAAAAAATAAACTGGGGTTTATCCCCCAGTTCTTTGGAGGTTTATATGAAAACATTGCAAAACTTAAAAAAATCTGATTTTACAAAAAATAATAACAAACAAGTTGTATTAATTGATAAGGCAGAAATTATTATCGAATATGATTTTTATAATGATAAATGGATATACAGTAGTAATGATATTTCTTGTAGTGGTGATTATTACGGCTCAATAACTGAATTTAAAAAATATTTAAAAGATGAAGTTATAAAATGTATTGGTGACCATTTAAAAAAATATACCGGTTACGGTTATCATGGCGGCGGCCGTAAGGCTACTGGAGTAAAAAGAGTTTCTATTTGTATTTCAGGACAACCTGACGAACTGGAACAGCTTAAAAAGAACGCTGAATCTGCAGGAAAAACAGTTTCAAAATTTGTTTTAGATGCACTTGTAAAAAACTACAAACATACAGAACAAACAAGAGAAATTTCTCCTGCAGAAGAAAAAGATTTTGAATCTGAAATCAATCTTGCACTTTCAGAAGATGACGAATAACCCGCATCAGTTCTTTCATGTAAAATAAATAATTGGAAGTATGGACGGCGTGACCGCATACGCTGGCCATACTTCTGCAGAAACGTTTTGGCGGAATTTTCCCTTTTATAAAAGCTGTAACATATCTATGAGTTCTGTATACAGTCTGTTTCTTTACCAGTTTTCTTCCTGGAAATATATTATAACCAACAAATTCAATTCCCTGGTTAATTTTACCAATCTGAGTTTTGTCATTAAGCTGCAGTTTTAATTCCTGGTCCAGAAATGTTTTTATCCTGGATAATATCTCTCTAAGCTCTCTTTTATTCATTCCTAAAATTATAAAATCGTCCATATATCTGACGTAATACTTTACTTTTAAGGTATGTTTTATAAAACGATCTAATTCATTCAGGTAAATATTTGCTGTAAGCTGACTTAATCTATTGCCGATTCTTATGCCCTTTTCAGGATTATCTTTATGCATGATTTTATAAATCAGATTCAAAGTTCTTTCATCCTGAATGTGACGTTTGTATAAATTAAATGCTATATCCAAATCAACGTTATAAAAATACTTATGAATATCACATTTTAAATAATAAATATTTGCCGGCTTATTTATAAAATAGCTTAATCTGTTAGCAGCTTTCAAAGCACCTTTGCCCTTTACGCAAGCGTAACTGTCAAAAATGAAGCTCTTAATAATATCCGGCTCAATAACATTACAAACTGCAGATTGAACAACTCTATCACGATATGGCAATGCACTTATTTCTCTTCTTTTTGGCTCATAACAAACAAAATTAAAGAAATCCCCGATTTCGTAAGTTCCCCATAGTAATTCATTCTGCAGAATGATTAAGTTTTCTTCCAGGTGAGAATAAAACTTAAGGGAGCTGGGTTTAAATTTGTGACAAGCAGAGACTGTCTTGAATGCATTGTACAAATTGTCAAAACTGCAAATTTCTTCATAAACATTCTTATTCATTTTTATTCCCTAATAAAAAAAGCAGGTAAGCTCGCAAGCTACCTGCCAATATGATTCAGCTTTATTTAGCTAAGATAGTTAATCTGATTCTAACTTTTTTCAAAGTAACCACGTCTCATAGTCCTTAAACGTATAAGACAAAAAAATGATTATTTATATTTGAATCACAGGCCAAGCGGCAACCAATGTTCGTGTTCACGTTCCACGGATAATTGTTGCCGTTCACAGTACGAGGACCACAATGGACACCGTTGTTCCAATTGCCGCCACAGATCAAAGTGTGGAGACCAGTGGAATAAACTCACCTACCCAAGGTACAAAGTTATATTAACTACCTTTTTTAATCAGACCGCCCAGGATTTTTCCGATCTCATTTATCTTCTTTTCGGCTGTCTCATAGCCATGAAATGATAAATATGAAGAGCCTTTCTTATAAGAAAGCCTGATGTAAAATCTCAATATTTCTAATTCAGTATCAACTTTATGCCAGCCTTCAAGTTTCCTGGAACTTTTGTTTGTCACAATTATAAGCTCGATAATTCTATGCATACAGTGTTTTATATCTGCCTGTAATGCAAAGTGTTCTCGATGTGGAAAACGTTCCACGATAGGCTCAAAATACAAAATAAAATCTTCAAACTTCCTGAATAATGTCAGGTTTTCGACATTACCAGGAAGGTATTTAGACTTATTTTCTGCAAGGACCTCTTTTCGCATCTCTATAAAACCAGAGTTCTCGGCGTAGCAGAAAACAGATTCGCTTACAGCGAATCACAGGCCAAGCGGCAACCAATGTTCGTGCCCACGCTCCACGGATAATAGCTGCCGTCCACAGTACGAGGACCACAAGGGACACCGCTGACCCAACTGCCGCCACAGACCAAAGTGCGGAGACCAGCGGCGTTAGGCAAATAAGCCTGTCCCTGATTCTTACCAAGAACGTTCTGCCAGTTCCAGTTAGTAGAGCTGAAATCCAAAGACATATCAGAAGTCCATTCCCATACATTGCCGGCACAATCAACAATGTTTTTAGCTGAGATTGCATAAGGTTTAACACCTGCAGTAATATCACGCTGACCAGTAGTAGTATTTACCTGGCATCCAGTACGAGCTCTTGCATTGTTAGAAGTTTTAGTCCATCCGTAATTATTTGAACCATCTTCACCCTGAGGAGAACCAAAGGCTGCAGCACACCATTCTGAATAGCTCATCAAACGCATTCCCTGTCTCTGAGCAAGTTCATTGAAATTGTGCTGATTCAAACCTTCAGTACCAGTAGCAGGAAGTTCACCGTATTTGCTCTGAAGCTTTCCGTTGGCAACAGATAAACCGTTTGTGGCTTCCATGAAAGTAATAGTTTCTGCTACAGATGGAATGTAAATTGAAGCCCACATATTCTTATTGATTTTAGCCATGCCACCAAAAAGAGTCTGAGGACGATTTTTAAGGTCCCAAACAGAGTTAGGAACAATACCAACAGTTACATTGTCCTGCCATTTTGTACCACTTGAACCAAATTTTGTACCAGTAGAATCAACTGGAACCCAGAGACCATCATCAGAAACTTTTCTGATATGGCCATAATGGAAACCGCCGATTTTGCGTGAATTCAAAGCAGTATATCCATTAGGATAAGTAGTGTTCAAAGAACAGATAAGTTTTGGAGTATCACCATCAAGAACCATATAGATGAAATAGTCCTTTCCGTATTCCAAAGCTTCACCAATATCCAGATTAGCAGCTGGATCAAAAGTAATTTCTCCACGGTTAGTAATCTGTCTCCAGTCTGTACCGTCAAACAAATCAATAGAAAATCCATCATTGATAATCAGGATATTTGCTTCATAAGCAAAAGGATCCTTTTTAGAAAGAAATTCATCACCAACACACTTAAAATTTCCGTTTTCAGGAATTGTTGCAATTGATGCAACGTCAACATTGTCCTGCCATAATTTAAAAGCCATATAAACTCCTATTCAACCTTGCTGAGTAAAGCATTAATTTCATCATCAGTAAAACCAAGCTGATATTTTGTACAAGCTGGATTTTCAACCTTTTCAAAATCTTCAGGAGTCTGTTCTTCAGCTGGCTTATCTTTTGAAGATTTTTTTAAAACCAACATATAAACATTATCCTTCAAATCATGCAAAGCCTTAGCAACATAAGACTTTCCTTCATTCTTGCTGCAGGCATAATCTACAGCATTGTAATAATCCTGTTTTGTGTTATAAACACTAGGAATACCAATCATTATTCTGCCTCCTTAATGATTATATTTACAGTAAATGAAGCTGATTCACCCCATTTCTTTTCCCCAAACTTAAAAGCTCCAAACTTCAGACTGTTTGCAGCACTTTGAACTTTTCCATCTACAATTTCACGAATAACAAATTTAATACCCAGAGAATTGACAATAGTTCTAACCGGCAACAAATCACCGTCAGAATTAACAACAGTTGCAAAAACAATGTAAGTTTTTTCTTTGTCAAAAGTTTTATCAAATTCAGACCAAGATAAAGTATCACCGTCATAAACTTCCTTCTGGTAATACTTCTTTGTGTCTTCGTTATTAATGATTCTATGAATTGCCCGTACAATGTCAGAATCTCCAACTTTTTCCGAATAACCTGTAATCTGGTTAATAGAGCCGGGTCCAAAAGCATCAATGAATAATGCCTGGAAAGCACCAATAACATCATTCATCCAGTCTGCTTTATATGGAGTTCCATCATCACTATCATCAGTAGAAGCATCAACAGCTTTACCGCCTGGATAACCAGGATCATTTAATTCATAGTATTGACTGTAGGTAGAATCCATCTTTAACATCTTTTTACCTCCTAAATGTATTCAACAAACATAACCGCTGTAGTATGAACGGGTTTAATTTTCAAAATGATATACTCCATGAAAGTACGCCACTTTTTTTCAACCTGCAGTTTATTTACATAAACAATGCCACCATATTTATTACGCACAACATCCTTACAAACGAAAAAACAATTGCTCCAGTAAGAAGGATAACTAGGCAAAGAATAAAAACTTTCAGCATCATTTTTCAAAACTGTAGGAGTAAAATCCGTTTCACCAGTCTTGTAACCGCATATTGCGTGTTTATTACCGTTCACCATACGTCTGTTATTATTTACAGACAGATAAACCACGTTACTGTCACATGGATTTCTAACCGGAAGATTTTCTACAACATGAATGTCAGAATTGATAAGCTGCAGAATCTTCTCCAGATAATCCTTGCCCTGACCACCAGAGTTAATATTCCAGTAAGACTGCAGAAGCTTACGTCTAATCTCAACGTCATACTGAGGAGCAAAAACAATACCAAACTGCTGTTCCCACTTCTCAAGCTCTCTTGTAGTTTCCGGCCACAAATCACCATAAACCGATTCAACAAAACTGCTGAAATCTTCAGGAACATATCCCAGAGCTTTAATAAACCGTCTGAAATAATTGTCAGCCACGGACCTGAAAGCCTTAGACCGTGGATACAAATATTGAATAACCTTGTAAAAAATCAAATCTGAACCCCGTTAATAGTCAAAATACCAAGAGTAGCAAGCTCACCACGACTCAAAGTATAAGAAGCCAAATCAGCACCGCCACAAATAAGCTGTACAGATCCAAAACTACCAGTATTTGCAATTGCAATTTCATTCACAATTCCAATCAGATTATTAACCGTAATTAAATCCAGGCGGTTATTATCAACAGAAAGACCTCTGATATAAGGCTCACGCTCTTTCAGATAGTTTGTAATAGCCGTTTTAATAGAATCCTTAACCAAAGAAACAGTTCCTGTATAACCTTTAATATTCACATTAAAAACAGTTTCAGAAACCGATTTAATATTTGTATAACTTCCATCATTACGAGGATCTAAAACTGCAGTAACCGGCTTTCTGTTCTGTTCTCCAGTATCAGGATCATAAGTACAAGCTTCACCAACAGCCTTTAAAAGTCCGGCATTAGCAATACGGCTTCCAGTAGAAGCTTCATCAGCACAAACATAAATAATTACACCAGCTGCAGAGTTATCATCAGAATAAATATAAGTCTGATAAACACCTTCAACTTCACTGGACCAGATACGATAATCAGATAAAGAACCGCCCTGGGCTTGAGTTTTCCATCTGTAAACAATTCTATGGCGGTAAGACTCATCACTTTCAGCATCAACACCATCTGCAGAAATTTCAGTTACAAAAGCCTTTTCACCAATAAAACCAATAGGATTTACAAACTTAAGTTCATCACCCACGCTTAATCTTCCTGCAGTTCCAGATTCAGTACATTCAACGCAAATACAAACATCTTCATCATCTTTGTGAATAATTACCGCTTCTGTTATCAGATAAAGCTTTCCGGTTAAACTACTTTTAAGCTGAAGACCGCTATTGATAACGCCATCAAAAAGAACGGTTACAGAAGCTTTACCACTCCAGGCAACCGCACTGTTAGGCTCACCAATACCAATAAGTTTTCCCCATTCAACCAGCGGATTGATTTTCTTGCCAAGAATATCAATAACTTCATTGCTGGCAGTATCTGGGAAAATTTGCAGGAAAATCCATGCTGCAATCTTGTATAAAGTGATATACAGACCAGCAATAACCTTAGCAGTAACATGAATAAAAGATTTAGGTAAAAGCCTGAATTGAGTATTAAACTCAGATTCAAAACCTCTAACCACAGTGTCATAAACTTCTTTAATTGTTTTATTTTCAAATGCCATTTCTCATAGCCTCCCAGTTCACTTTAAATTCAATACTGTCTGTAAGCTCATTATTCACAAGAATATTCACAGTAAAATCTGCAGTCTTAAAGTCAGCAATAATTCCAGAAATCTGAATATCATCACAAACCTTGCTTTCAATCATCCATTGCAGATCAATTTTTATAGCTTCTGCAGCAAGCTTCATATTCTTAGTTGATAACGGTAAACCAGAAATAATAAACTGAAATCTTGACCTGACTTCAGTTTCCTTATCTCCAATGGAATTACCCCACCAGCTCTTAGAGCTTTCAATAACCGCCGGATCATCAATATTCCCACCAAATAAAGAAATAAAAACCGCCGTCTTAAAACTCTTATCACACTCAATAAGCCCGTCTTTCAGAATCAAATCTCCACCATCCGGGCTATCAACAAATAAAACATCACCTTCAAAATCCATAACTCACCTTATTGAACCTTTCCAGGAGCAGTAGTAGCACCACTTTGAGCCGCAGCAGTTCCAGAAGTAGTAACAGAAATTCCCGCTGGAACTTCTGCATTGCTTTTTATATGGTCCACAATCTCATTAGCAATTTTCTGCCAGAACTTAATGACCTCTTGTTTAGCTTCAGCAGTAGCCTTTGAATCAACAATAGCTTCAGCAATGGCTTTCCCCATTGCATCACCGTTCATCATATATAACCTCCATTAAGTCCCCATAACCATACTTCCGCTATGAGGAGCACCAGTTACAGGACAAACCGGAATAGCACAAAAACAACCGCTACCACTCGGAGTAGGAGTTCCCGTGCATTCAAGCTGGCCACCAGTCAACTTTGTCTGAGCAGCCTTAATTTCCATCTTTCCAGTAGCTTCAATCTTCTGATCTCCCTTAACTTCAATATTCAGATTCTTTTCAGTAGAAACCTTAATATCACCAGGAGCCACAGCTTCAATAGTTCCATCTTCCAGAAGCTTAATTAAAGCCTTTACATCACCATCAGAATTACGGGAATAAAGAATTCTTTCTCCAGGCTTAGCACCCTGACTCACCATCAAAACACCAACCGCTGCAAAGTTTCCTGTCCCATCAATACTGATTAAAGCCACCCGGTCCTTTTCCAACGGAGGAGCATCATCACCACTTGCAGCATAAAAATCCGCCGTCTGATTGAACTTAAAACGAGTTTCAACAGTAGCAACAATGAATTTCTCAATTTCCGTTTTAATCAGTTTTCCTATTCTTCCCATGGAAACTCCTTAGGCAGTTCACCGTCTCTTGAACCAGGTAAAACCAAAGTTAAAGTAGTTCTATTTCCGTCACTGTCAGACTTAGTGAAAGAAACCTCATCAACCAAAAATAAAGTAGCTTTCTTAATCATTGCTCCAGGAGCTTCAAGACTAATAGCCATATTCTTAGCCCACAAATCACCATTAGGATTTTCGTGACCAACAACCTCAAGAGAATAAGAAACAGCAGAAGCAAACATTCTGCCGGCCTTAGCTTCAACTGCCGCTTTCAGATCAGTAGATTTAGCATCATCTGCAGTAAAACTAAAAGGACGTAAAACACCCTTTTTAATCAAATAACGATTTTCATAAGTGTAACTTTCTGCATCCTCTTCTTTTTCCACTTTGGAATAACCAGTAACATGACTGAAAAAGTTCTGAGAATCAAAAGTTCCCTTACAGCTTACAAAAGGCATTTCACCTTCTTTGATGGAACAACAGGCTTTATTCTT
>JAKSTK010000059.1 GCA_024402615.1 Treponema sp. | reverse complement strand
GTAACTTTACCTTTTACAATGTCATTTACATGATATTTTTCTTCGAAGTGTACCCATGGATCTTCTGAGAAATGTTTGAGAGAAAGATTAATTCTCTTTTCTGCAGCATCAAGACGGATAACTTTAAGTTCAATTTCCTGACCTTTTTTAACAAAGTCTTTAGGACGAGCAACATGTCCCCAGCTCATATCATTAATATGGAGAAGTCCATCAAAACCACCCAAATCAATGAATGCACCAAAGCTTGTAAAGCTCTTAACAGAACCTTTTACTGAATCACCAATCTGTACTGAGTTAAAGAAAGCATCACGTTTTTCATTGATTGCTTCTTCAAGATACTTACGGCGATTTACTACAGGATTTAATTTATTATCTGAATAAAGACGTTCAATATAGAACTTTGATTTTGTACCAAGTAATGATTCAGGTTTTTCAACCTTTTCAGCGTCAGCCTGACTGATTGGTAAGAATGCCATACGATCGATTCCAAGATCAACTTCGTAACCGCTCTTAACAACCTTTGCGATTGTACCACATACAGGTGTCTTATCCTTGTATGCCTGCTGAACTTCTTTCAGGTAGCGTTTTGAATCTGCCTTTTTCTTAGACAAAATTGGACCATTCTTATCATGTCCAATTAACAATGCCTGAACCTTATCTCCTACTACAGGCAGACCTTCTGCGAACTCCGCTGTAGAGATTAAACCCTCTGATTTGTCTCCAATGTCAACATAAACATAATCATTTGTAATCTGAATAACAGTTCCTTCAACCAAATTACCTGCTTCTGGTGCCATGAATCCTTTCAGAGATTCCTCTAATTGTGTCTGAAAGTCACTCTTGGAGTTCTGAGTTTCTTCCTTTTCCACTTCCATTTCTTCCATTGTAAAACCTTTTAATTATGAAATTTGTTTTAATATTATCTCACAAACTTTTTCTATCGTCAAGTTAGAAGTATCGATATACAAAGCGTCCTTTGCTATTTTAAGAGCGCCCTCTTTTTTGTTTCGATCCATTTCATCTCGCTTTTCAATAGATTCTTTAATTTGTTCCAGAGACATATCGCTAACCCCCTGATCAAAACGGCGTTTTGCACGAACTTCAGAGGAAGCATCAAGATAAATCTTATATTCGGCAGATGGGAAAACCACGGTTGTCATATCACGGCCTTCACAAACAATGCTCAAAGATTTAGTTATTTCACGCATCAAATCATTTACTAAATGTCTTACTTCAACAATAGCAGAAACCTGCGATGTATTTGCACTTACTACATCATCATGAAGATGAGAAGTAATATCAGAACCATTCAAAATAAAATGACTTTCTTTTGTATATTCAATTTTCTGTTTTTTACAGAATTCCAAAGTTTCAGCTTCATTTTTATAATCAATTCCAGCATTCAAAACAGCATAAGTTAAAGTTCTGTAAAATCCACCGCTGTTCAAAAATGTAATATTTAATTTTTCCGCAATCATAGAAGCAATAGTGCTTTTTCCAGTTCCTGCAGGTCCATCAATAGCAATAATCATAATATTCCTCTATATATAACAAATTAATTACAAAGATTAAGAAGTCCTCTAACCTCTTCTGAAGTCAAATCCCTGCTGTCTCCAGGCTTTAATTCATCCAGATTTACACAACCAATTCTTACACGAACAAGAGACTTTGTACCGATTTTCAAAGAATCAAGCACTGTTCTGATTTCTCGGTTTTTTCCTTCAATGAGAACAATTTTCACCTTACGGGCTTTAAGAATTTCGCATCTTTTACATTTATAGAAAGAATCCTCTACTCTTATTCCTTTCTGGAATCTTTCAGGAAAATCCACCGGTACATCCTGACTTGTTTCTACAATATATTCCTTTTCAATCTGACTGGACGGATGTGAAAGCTTTGCAGCAAAATCTCCATCATTAGTAAAAAGAATCATCCCTTTAGAGTACATATCAAGGCGACCAACGTTATAGAGACGTTCAGTATATTTTTCTTTGAGTAAATCTGCCGCTACAGGACGATTCTTTTCATCAGAAAGGGAACATACAAAACCTGCAGGCTTATTTAACAGAACATATCTTTTTGTTTCTTCAAGTTGAACCTTAAGTCCATCAACTTCAACTACATCACCAGGTTTTACTTTTACGCCTAATTCCTGCACAACTGTACCATTTACAGTAACTCTTCCATCCAGAATAATCTGTTCTGATGCACGGCGGCTGGCAATTCCACTGTGAGCCAAATAAACCTGAAGACGCATTTCTTTGCTTTCAGATTCCTTTGACTCAGCAGATTTATTGTTATTGTTTATCTTTTTTTGAAAATTATTTTTATTTGGTTTCTTTTTTTTAGAATCAAGAATAATAAAATTAGCGGGCAAGTTCGAAACGCTCCTCATCGTCTTCATCAAGTTTAGGGAGTTCTGCAATACTATTCAAGCGGAACAGTTTAAGAAATTCCTTTGTTGTGCCAAATAATGTTGGTCTTCCAGGAGCATCTTTTTTTCCAACTTCCTTGATCAAATTGCGATCGAAAAGCATTCTAATCATATTATCTACACCAACACCGCGAATTGCTTCTATTTCGGCGCGTGTTATTGGCTGTCTGTACGCAATAATAGCAAGAGTTTCCATAGCAGATTTAGAAAGGCGGCCTTCTCTTTTTGAACCATAAAACTCTTTTAATACTGCCCAATATTCTTTTTTCGGTGTAATAGCCCAACCACCAGTTATCATTGAAAGTTCAATACCTGAATCTTCGGCGGTATATTTTTCTTTAAGATTCTCAATACATTTTTCAACGACTTCTTCAGAAAGCTGAGCCTTATTAGACAAAACTTTTACCGTCAATGGTTCACTTTCCAAAAATAAAATAGCTTCACACAAAGCTGTTTCTCTGTTGAATTCCATAATCAATTCCTATATCTGCAAAACTAGTTTGTTGTTAATTCTTCTTCTGAAGGAATATATCCATCTGACTCTTCTCGAGCACAAATCTTAATATCACCAAACAATTTATTCTGCATAATTCTGATCATTTTAAACTTTACTGCTTCAAGAATAGCCATAAACGCACAAATTACATCCATTTCATTACCTGGTCTAGTAAGCAGTGCTGTAAACATACATTCTTTTTTATCTTCAAGAATTTCATTCATTAAGGTAATTTTTTCATTAACAGAAATCTCTTCATACATGTTAAGGATTTTTTCATTAGAATACTGTCCCATCATATTTTTAAAGAGAGACTGCATCTGCTGCAAAAGTTCCCACGTATCAATTTCTTCCCACATATCTTCAGCTTCTTCGAAAGGTAAAACACGCTGAATCTTTTTACGTTCAAAGTTCCATTCAGAAACATCTTCCTGTTCTTCCATTAATGAAGACAATTTCTTGAACTTCTGGTACTCAATAAGTTTATCAACCAATTCCTGGCGTGGATCTTCTTCATCCTCATCTTCAAAATTTACATCAACAGGCAAAAGCATTTTGCTTTTAATATAAATAAGTTTTGCCGCCCAGCTGTAAAATTCAGATAAGTCTCCTAAGTCTGTTTGAATTGCATAATCAAGATATTCAAGATACTGTTCGGTAATTTGTGCAATAGGGATATCGTAAATATTTACTTTACTTTCGCGAATAAGAGACCAAAGTAAATCAAGAGGACCTTCAAATTCGCCTACCTTGTAAGCATGTCTTTCTTCTGTAGCAACAGCAGTACCATTTCCAGACTTTTCTTTTAATTCCATTTTTTCCGCCTTTCCGAAAAAGCTTCAAACCACCCTACTTTATGCTCACTTTCTTATATAATTCAATTCCTAAATCAGAATTTTGAGCTTTAAGTTTCCCCAGGTAATGGTCAAACTTTTCCCTTATTTTAACATCGGCAGATTCATTTAAAATCTCAAGAGCTGGAATCAAAACAAATGCTCTTTCTTGCAATCTGACATGAGGAATCTGGAGGTCAGCTGTATTAATTTCTTCATCTCCAAATAATTCTATATCAATATCCAAAGAACGTGGTCCAAATCTAATTTCCTTTGTTCTATCCCTGCCGTATAACGCTTCAATTCTATGAATATCTTCCAGCAGTTCATATGCAGATTTATTATCTTCTATATAACCAGTTGCAGTCATATTGTAAAAATCATTCTGATCAGTTACATACATTGCCTTTGAAATATAAATTGAAGAAAACGCAGGATTAATTAAAACAGATTTCAATTCCTTACAAGCCGCAGCAAGCAACTGTTCCGAATTCATTTCTTTATAATTTCTATTTGAACCTAAACCTAAAAGTACCCGTTTCATTGATTCCTCATACAAATATTAATCGTAGACAAAAACGCCGAAGTTTTCAGTTTTTTTCAACAACCTTAAACTTCGGCGGTGGGATTAGAAAGGAGCATCCACAGCAGCATCCTGCTTTTTAGCAGATAACTCTTCTTTACCGGCAGGAGTTATTCCAACAACATCAGCCGTAGCATCTTCTTTAGGTACTACAACCTTTTTTGGTCTATCAACAACCTCACCTTCTTTATTTCTAAGCACCTGTCCAGGGAATACTTCAGCACGAATCTTATCTTCAATTTCCTGAGCTAAATCAGGATTCTGTTCGATATAAGAAACAGCATTTTCTTTACCCTGGCCAATCTTAATATCACCCATTGTATACCAGGCACCACGCTTATCAATAATTCCATGTTTTACAGCAGAATCAATCAAGCTGGCAGCATAAGAAATACCCTTGCCGAAATAAATATCCAGTTCACATTTCTTAAATGGAGCCGCAACCTTATTCTTAACGACCTTAACTCTTACTCTGTTTCCAAGAGCATCTTCATCACCTTTTCCGTCAATTGTTTCAACACGACGAATATCAAGTCTCAATGAAGAATAAAATTTCAAAGCCTGTCCACCAGTTGTAGTTTCTGGATTACCAAACATAACACCAATCTTCATACGAATCTGGTTAATGAAAATAACAATACAGTTTGATTTACCAATAACCGCAGTCAATTTTCTCAATGCCTGACTCATCAATCTCGCCTGCATACCCATAACAGCGTCGCCCATTTCACCTTCAATTTCTTTCTGAGGTGTCAAAGCCGCAACAGAGTCTACAACGATAATATCAACTGCACCACTACGAACCAACTTATCAGTAATTTCCAATGCCTGTTCACCAGTATCTGGCTGAGACACCCAAAGATCATCAATATTTACACCAAGATTTTTAGCATAAACAGGATCCAAAGCATGTTCAGCATCAACGAACGCTGCAACACCGCCTAATCTCTGAGCTTCTGCAACAGCATGTAAAGCCAATGTAGTTTTACCTGAAGATTCAGGACCATACATTTCAATAACTCTACCGCGTGGATATCCACCTACTCCCAGTGCTTCATCCAAAAGTAAAGAACCAGACGGAATAACATTAATAGCAGTAACATCAGTTTTAGCACCAAGTTTAATTAAAGAACCTGCACCAAACTCTTTTTCAATCTGAAGACGAGCTGCCTCCAGAGCCTTCTGTTTCTCCGACAATTCTGTTGTTGAAGTATTTGTATTTGCCATTTAGCCACCTTCCTCCCTACATATAATATGGCTTTAAAATTCGATTTCGGACCATTTTCTAACAAAATAATTACTTTTTTTTCAAATTCAAGTAAAACTTATGTTTTTTTTTATTTTTTGTCAGATTATCGCATTCCGTTTTTAACACTTTGATAAATTGACTTACCCTGCAGATAAATTTTCTGATCTTCACATTTAATCTGACCAAGAATTCTAACCGGCTGATCAGGGGCAATATTTGGAGAAGCCGTAAATTTTACTGTTACAATTCCTTCAATTTTTGAACCTGTATCATAACCAACCAGCAACTGGCAGGAATAAGTTCCGTCAGGATTTAACACTGCATTGGCAATTTTTCCACCCCATGCAACCCAACAGTCCATATACATATTTGAATCAGCTTCTACTTCTGCATACTCAGGATTATCTGTAAGAGTGTCAAAAGTTGGAGATTCAAGATAAGTCATAAGTATCTGAGATTTTTGCTTAATAGAAAAATTAGCATTTGAATTCAAAATTTTATTGATTTCAATCTGGGCAGCATTATCCCGTTTAGAATAATAATATCTTACAGCGGCATTATAACCATCTGTAATTTGTTTTGCTGTAAGTACATAACTATATGCCGAAGTAGATAAATCTCTTTCCTGAGGATTTGTTTTTTCTTCAGAAGATAATTTAAGTTCCTGAATTTCTGAACGGTCTCCGTAAGTATATGCAGGCTTTGGAATAACAAGAAGTGCAACTACACAACCAATCAGACAAGCAAGCACTGGAACGGCAATAGCAAAAATCTTGTGAGGATTAGGTCCTAAAGGCGGATAAAACTGTTCAATGCGGCCAGTATCCACCCATCGGCAAATTGTATCATAATCACCGCGGGTACGGATAAACTCCATAGCATTTGCGGCAATTTTATGACCAGGCTCCAGTTCCTGAATTTCCATATAATACTGAAGAGCACGATCTGTTTCACCACGACGAAGAAAAATTGCAGCCTGACCTAAAAGAAGACGTGTATCAGTAATTTTAATTCTTCTTGCCTGCTGAAAATAAGTTACAGAAGACCCAATATCTCCAACATAAAGACATGCAATTCCTAGCATAAGGTAATATTCAAAATTATCCTCATACACTTCTGCGCGGTCTTCTAATAATTTAATTGCAGTAGCAAAATTACGTCGCTTAAGATATTTCCAGGCAACGGTTAATACATCCTGTGCCATTTAGTTCTTCCGTAAATATTCCAGAATAGAATCAAGTTCTGCATTAAGCATCAGTAATTCTTCTCTGTTTACATTATCACCGGAATCCTCCAGTTTTGAAATTCTAGATAAAAGTTCATTAATATAATCTGAAGTTACCTGTTCATCTGAAATAGATTTCACTTCAAAATCAGGACTTACTGTTTTTTCTGTATTAGTTACTACGGGAGCAGGTTCTTCAGCTTTTACAGTTTCCTGAGCAGCTCCAATTACCTCACCAGCAACAGATGTAATATCAGCTGGTCTTGCTACATTACCAAAACCATCAGATGCAGCCGGAATAGTCTGAACAACAGGTTTTACAGTTTCTTCAACGTTTGAATACTCTTCAACAACTGGAGTTTCTTCAACAACAGCAGCTTCTGCACAAATTACAGCAGCCCCGGAAGGTTCTTTTTCATCTGTGGCTACAGAAATATAGAAAATATCACTGTAAGATTCTTCAGGTTTAAGCACTTTTGACGGCCACATTACACCAACCGCAGAATTACTGTATGAAAGAACTGTATCAAAAGTTCTGTAGCTAAGCATATCTGGTTCCCAGGTTGCATTATCAAGAGTTGCATAATTTGCAAGAGCAACAAGTGAAGGAGGAGTTACATCTTTTCCGTCAAAAATCAACTGCAATGCAGCAGAAGAATTCTTTGATACAAACCATTTGCTGTCTTTCAAATCGCGAAGACATAATTCATTTTTAACAGGTTTATTATTTGAATCAAAAAAGTGATTTTTACTGCTTTCGCCAAGTACGGTATCAAGAACAAGCTTTACTCCACAATCCCAGTCTCTTGAACCGATATTTACGACAGTTGTAGTAATTTTGAGCATATCAAAATCATATTGTTCATCTGACTTAAGGAATGCAAAATCAACAATTACATCTGCTACACGATTAATTGAATATTTAATCTGCACACCGTCATTTGTTTTACGGGCAGCAGTTTCAACCGCTGCATTTTCATTAAGTTTTAAAATATTTTTTCCAGCTTTAAGATAAAAAGAACTGGTCATATATTCATTTGCAGTAGAAAGAAGAGGAATATATGATCCTTTTTCATTTTTTGCCAGAATATTGAAAGCTCCTTTATTTGGACGAATCTTTACTCTAAGATTTCCCATCTTAAAATCATATTTGCGTAAACCACGATACCATTTTGTCTCAGAATCTTCTGATTCACCTTCATCATTCTCAGTTTCGGCCTGTTCTTCTACAGCTTCTGCAATTACTGCATCAGTAGAAATCTCGGCAGGAAGTTCAGCTGAAACTTCTTTTACTGCAATTTCCTCATTTTCAGCAGAAAGGATTTCTCCGGCAATAACTTCACCCTCTTCCACTACTTCTTCTGTTTCGTTTGCCTTTGATTTAGAAGCACAGGAAAAAATAAACAATGCAGAAAAAAGAATAAATGCACCTTTAATAAATCTATTTTTATATGTTCTTTTCACCTTAAAACCTCCTGATTTTCTTTTCCAGCAGCCAGTAATTATTTACCGCCATCTTTTTTTTCAGAGTTTTCAGTATTTTTTTTCTGACTATCCAGCAAATACTGAATCATCAGGGCCTTTTCTTTTAAGTTTCTAACAGAATCGTCCTTTGTTACTTCCTGATCAAAAGTTGTATCTGTAACACCAAGTTCACTGGCACCCTTTTGATTTTCAGCAAGGATTCGGTCTCTTTCGTTTTTCAATTCAAGAATCTGTGTTTCAAGATTTTTAATCTGGGCTTCAAGTTCACGATTTTTAAGCTGTGATTCTACAAGTTTTTCTCTAGTAGTATTAATTGCTTCTGAATTGTAGAGTCTTAACTGTTTTTCATAATCTTCTTTTGCCGCAAGATACTCTTCACCAGTCTGTTTTAAAAGATAAAGCAATTTTTCTTCACGGGAATGCTGTGCAATACTGTCAATTCTGTATTGTGCAGCAGAAACTTTATCTGATTCAGAATATTTAGTAACAATTGTTTCATAAATTGATTCCGCTTCTTTATACTTATAACCAGAGTACAAAGATTCTGCGATATAGAACAAAGCAGAAGCATAAAGTCCGTCGTTTTCATTCTGATGACAGAAATCACTTAAAACTACAATCGCCTTATCATATTCTCCAAGGTTGTAAAGAATCTTACCCTTTGTAAAAGAAATTCTGGAAGAATAAGCAGATTTAGGGAAAGATAAAAGAAAATCATCACAATCTGACAAAGCGGATCTTTCATCTCCCGAATAAATTTCTGCCTGAATCAGCATATAATTGGCATCTGCTGTATCGTTATCAGGATAAGCTACTGCCTTTTTCAAAAGAAATACTGCAGAATCCCAGTCTCCGTCAGAAAAAGCCTTGCAGCCCTGCACATAAGCCGCAGTTCCAGATTCAGCAGCAAATAAAGGAATCATAGAAACAAAAACAATCAGTAATGCAAATATCTTTTTTATATTGAAATTATGTCTCATACAAACTTCCTCTGTAAAAATGAATATTTAGTAATTCCAGTTTAACTTTCCGCTAAAGAAAGACGAACCGGAAACAACAACATCAGTTCCTGCATCTACAACAGACTGGAGAGTATTCTGATTTACTCCCCCGTCAACAGAAATCAAATAGTTATATCCTTTTTCTTCCCGGATTTTTTTAAGTTGTTCTACTTTTTTAAGACAAGACGGAATAAGTGTCTGTCCCCCGTAACCAGGATTTACTGTCATAACCAGAATAAGATCAGCATATTCCAGCAATTCTTCCAGTGCACTTACAGGTGTTGAAGGACAAATTGCAACTCCAGCCTTTTTTCCCAGTTCATGAATTCTCTGAATCAATCTGTGCGCATGAACACAAGCTTCCTGATGGAAAGTTATCCAGTCTGCTCCAGCTGCGGCAAAGGTTTCTACCTGATTTTCAGGATGTTCAACCATAAGATGAACATCAAAAGCAAGATTTGTTAATTTTCTTATAGAGCGTACAACTGGCTGTCCATAAGTAATTTCCGGTACAAACTGACCGTCCATTACATCAATATGTACAAAAGAGCGGTTTTCGCCCTGAGAATATTTTATGTCATTAATCATACCTACTGCATTTTCAAGATTAGAAAAATCTGCAGAAAGCAAAGATGGTGCTAATATTAAATTACTCATAATTGCATAATTTTAACAGAATTTTCTATTATTTACAATAAAATATCATTGCTGGTTTTCTTTGTAAAAATTTATTTTTAAAATTTTACTTGACAGATTAACACATCTGCTGTATATATTTTGTCCCGATTTTTACTAAATTCACACATCTTTATTGACTAATCATTCAAAACTTATATATAATTATTTTAACGCTATGGAAATTCAAACAGAAAATGGCATTAAAGAGGCTCTCAAGTTCATTGAAGCGGGTGACCCTGTAAAGGCGCAGCAAATAACTACAAGTCTTTTTGAAACTGAACTGGAATGTCCGGAATTATCCTACACAAACAGATGCAGTTTTTTCTGGATTGAAACAGCAAAACGGTTACAGGAACTTACTGACCCGTATGAAGCTGGTATTCAGCTTCTGGCAGAATGGAAAAATTTTCAGATTTTTCTTTCCAGGGACTCTTTTGTTTATGAACCTGCCTGCACTTCTTTTAGAATTGGATTTTTCAAAACAGCGTTAAAGCATTATCAGAAACTTATTCAGGACAGTGAAGCTGGTGGTCAGAATCATTTGAAAGACCCTCGCCGTAAAACTGAAATCCTCCGTAATGCAGGAATCTGCTGGAAGAAACTGGGTAATTTCGAAGATGCAAAAAACTGTCTTTCAGAAGCTAACAGAATCAGTCCTAACATGGCTCCTGTTTTAGCTGAACTAGCTGACTGCTACGCCTTGTGCGGTGAAGAACGCTTTGCAAAAGTATTATTCCGTGAAGCATTTTTTATTAATGCAGACAGTATAGACATTGATTTTCTTGATTCAGAACTTATTAAGTGCCTGATCTCGAAAACTATTGAAAAAGGTTATAACGGAAAAGTTTTAAAGTACTGGATTCCAGTTTTTGGAGTTCTAGGTGGGATTTTTAACATCCGCAGAGAGTTATCATCCCAGGAAGTTTGCAGATTAAGGCAGAATATTTATGCAATGGAAAGTGAATCTAAAGATCCTTCCTGCAAAAATGAAGTTCTTACACCTCAACTGCTTAATAGTTATTTTTGGCTCGTTGATCATTACGTTCTCACTCATGAGAATCCCACAAAAATCAACGAGGTATTGTTAAAGATAAAGGTTCTTGATCCTGCAGTTCACCAGCAATATATAAAGTGAATACAGAAAATCAGGCTTTATTAGCTAGAAATAGACAGAAATATAAGAAACCCAAGTTCTTACAGGAGTATTTATGTCAGAGAATTTAATTAATACCGTTCAGGAAAAATTGAAGGAAGAAACCTGGACTCGTGCAACAATCAGCAATTACACTCAGAATGATTTGAAAGATCTCGCAGTGTTGGTTGAAGAAGCAAAAAAAGAAAATTGTGTAGACGGCATTCTTGCAATTACAGAAGAACACCTTTCTCACACAAAGGACAGTATCATTGCTCTTTACCTTTCTGGAATGCTTTCACTTGAAAAAGGTGTATTGAACAACACTGCTCTGGAAGCTCTTGTAGACATTTTCCAGAAAAACCACAAAGAAAACATTGTTGTTTATCTGTGTGAATCAATTCTTGCAGATGATCCAAACAATAAGTTTGCTTTAAGAACTTTGGCTAAAAATTATCAGGCTGAAGGTGATGACAAAGCTTGGGAACTCTACACTACTCTTATTAAAATTGACCTTGATGAAGCTCCAATTGCAAAATCACTTGCAGAACACTATGAAGAAACTGGTGATACTAAAAACGCAATTGAATACTACAAAAAGGCACTTCTCCGCTTTATTAAAGCTGAAAAATACAACGAATGTAAGGATGTATGGTCTAAACTTGTTCAGACTACTCCAGATGATATTGATTTCTTCCAGCTTGCAAGAAGAAAGATTGTAAAGGCATTCAGCCCAGAAAAAACAAGCATTCTTATGCAGGAACTTTATGAAGTTTGCAAAGACCAGGCTCCTGCTAATCCAGAAAAATGGGACATCGCTATTGAAATTCTTAAACAGAATCTTGAAGTTGAACCAAAAGATACATGGGCAAGAAAAGAAATCGTTGACTGTTACAGAAAGAAATATGCTTCACACAGCCATCTTGAAGATTACATCAGAAACTCTAACCTTACACAGAGCTACCGCGATGTATTTGAAGCTATCAGCGACTTTGAAAAACACATTGCTTTTGATACAAACAACTTTGTTTTCCACAAAACATGGGGCGTTGGTATTATTAAAGAATTAACAAAAGATTCTCTTAAAATCAGATTCAGCAAAAAAATCGGTGTAAAAGAACTTTCACTTAAAATGGCTGTAATCGCTCTTAAACCACTTGCTAAAGACCATATCTGGGTTATGAAAGCAACAAAATCTCGCGAAGAACTCCGCGAAATGGTTAAAAATCAGAAAGAATACACTCTTGAAGTTATTATTAAGAGCTTTGACAATAACTGTGATTTCAAACGCATTAAAGCTGAACTTGTTCCTTCAATTCTTGACCTTAAAGAATGGCCATCTTGGAACACAGCTGCTAAGAAAGAATTAGAAAAGAACCCTAAGTTTGCAGTTAATCCAAATGACAGCAACATGTACACAGTTCGTGAAAACGGTGTTTCTGATGAAGAAAAACTTGCTAACGAATTCAAAGCAGAAAAGAAATTCAACGAAAGAGTTAATATCATCCTTTCTTACCATGAAAAAGGACTTGATAAATCAAAAGAAGTATTTGCAGAAATGTATTCTTACTTCACTGGTTACCTCAAAAATACATCAAAAGTTACAGAACAGGTTATTTCTTCTTACCTTTTGATTCAGAAGTTGAATGTAGAAACAGGAAGTCAGTTCGAATATCAGTTCAAAGAAACTTTTGCTGAACTTTATAACAGAATCGAAGATCCAAGAGATATTTATTCTCTCATTAAAAAGAATCCTGTATTACGCAACAGCTTCCTTGATTCAATCAAAATGCTTCCTGACTGGAATGTTCAGTACATCAGATTGTTCCCTATCGTTCTTGATATGGCATTGATTGATGAACTTATTGAAAAAGGTTTTGAAGCAGATGTACAGAAACTTGTTAGAACAAGCTTTGAATCTTTCAAAGATTTCCGTGAAACAGTTCTCTTCTTCTTTGAACATGCACAGGACAAAGAATGGTTCCAGGCTGCCGGTGTAACTTATGAAAAACAGTTGATTGCTCTTGTAAACATCATTGTTGTAACTTTCCGTGAAATTAATAACCACGTTAATTCAACAGAAAACAAGAAGATTAACAAAAACGCAACTGAACTTCTCTTTGCAGAAGATGCACTCTTTGCTTATATGTTCAGCAAAGATGAAGATACAGTTAAGAAAATGTACACAATCGTTGATGATATTGCTGATCTTGATTCTAAATACAAGGCAAAGATTCGTCATAAGATTCTTGAAAAATATCCAAACTTCAAGTTCCGTGTTGTTGAAGAAAAGTCAACTCAGCCTAAAGGTATGTATGTTACAGCTAAAATGCTTGAACAGAAAAAAGCAGAACGCGAACACATCCAGAAAGTTGAACTTCCTGAAAACGCAATCGAATGGAAAGACGCAGTTGCTAAGGGCGACTTGAGTGAAAACGCCGAATTCGATGCTGCTAAGAGAAGAAAGGCTGAACTCACAGCAAGACTTACAAAACTGGACGAAGAAATCGGACGTGCTGTTGAATTCGACCCAACAACAATTACAAACGCTGTTGTTTCATTTGCTACAGTTGTTACACTTGAAAAAGCTGATTCAAAAGAAGTTGTTACTTACACAGTTCTTGGTCCATGGGAAACAAACCCAGATGAAAATATCATTTCTTACATGTCACCATTAGGAAATGCTATGATGGATAAGAAAGTTGGAGACAAGTTCTCTTATTCAGTAGATGATGTTACATATTCTTATGTAATCAAAGGAATTGAAAAAGCTAACATCTAATAACTGTAATAAATAAGCAGTTAAATAAAAAATCCTTCACAAAACTGATATGTACCCATAATTCTGGACACATATTATGAACTAGGCGGAACGAATGGAT
>JAKSTK010000058.1 GCA_024402615.1 Treponema sp. | reverse complement strand
CCAGATTCTTCAGAGAAGATACTGAAAATAAAGTCAGTACTCTGTTCTGGAAGGAACTGGAAGTGTGTCTGAGTACCGTTCATAAAACCTTTTCCCAGTAAGTTGCCTCCACCGATTGTAATTTTTGACTGAATAATCTGATAACCAACAAAATCACGGTCTTTTTCAGGATTAATAAAAATAAACAATCTCTTTTTTTGATTAGAAGAGAGAACTTTTTCAGCAGGAAGTGAAACAATTAAGGCAATACAAATAATAGAGAAAATTCCTGTAATCCAGTTAAGATATTTAGGGCCATGAAAGTATTTTCTTAAAATATAACTTAATAAAGCAATAATTCCACTGGTACCTATCAGAATTAAACGGAACTGAAAGTTAGTAAGAAGAACGACAAGACTCAATTTATCATCAAAAATGACCTTATTCATTTCTGGCAAAATTGTAAAAATAATTGTTAAAACACCAACAGTTAAAATCCATAAAAGATAAGAAATAGGAATTCCTGCAAAGAAACACATAATAAGGAAAATAGGAATATAAACACTGGCAGTTCCTAAGTCTGGCTGTATAAGAATTAATAAAAATGGAGCTGCCATAATTACCATTGCTTTTAAAAAGCGTATAAGTGGCTGTTCATTTTGTGAATCATTTAAATATTTTGCAAGAAATAAAATATAAAAAATCTTTCCAATTTCCGCCGGCTGAAAACCAACCGGTCCAATACCAAGCCAGCTTCGGGCATTGTGGCTGTCTTTACCAATATGAGGAATAAGAACGATAAGTAATAAACCAATTGATCCTGCAAAAAGCCACATGGAAATATTTTCTAATTTTCTATAATCATATAGTGTAAAGAAAACCATGAAAAGGAAACCCACTGCAGCCCAGATAATTTGTTTTACAAACTGGAAATTACCTGTAGGAGTACGGTCATTAAAACCAGAAGAATAGATAAAGAAAATTCCGACAGTAATTACAATGTATGCTAGAAGAATAAGAATGTAATCAAACATTGAAAATATTTTATTTTTCATTTACTGCCCTCCTCTACTCCGTTCTATAAGTTGATTTTCTTTCAATTGGGAATTTAAGTGTCTGTCTAGCCTCTTCCCAAGTCTGATGAGCGAAAATACCTTGAATAATTTCTGCAGTGGCGTAAGGTGCCCACCATTCCCAGTCGTTGCAGGCTTCTACAATTGTTGCAACACAAATTCTTTCTTCTGGAGGTGCATCATATGGAGCATATGCAACAAGCCAGGAGTGCCAGCTGTTAGTATATGGATAAACTTCAGCGGTTCCAGTTTTACATGCAACTTTAACAGATTTTAAATCCATAATAAGCTGTGGTGTTCCGTCTGTTGTTGTATAGCGCATGGCTTCCTGAACTTCTTTCCATACTGATTTATCAATTGTTGATTGTGTCAAAATTTCTGGTTCAAATGTACTGATTACTTCACCAGTCGCAGAATTTCTTACTTCTTTTAAAAGATGAGGCTTATAGATTGTTCCTTCATTGGAAACCATGGCTACCATATTTGCCAGCTGTAATGGAGTTGCTTCCATGTATCCCTGACCAATAGAAGCATTCATTGTATCACCACCCCTCCAGGTACGTTTTTCGCTGCTGAAGAGCCATTTTGGTGTAGGTACATGTCCGGTTTCCTGTGATGGTAAGTCTATCTGTGCACTCTGACCAAAGCCAAATTCCTGTGCGTATGAAGCAATCTTTTCGATACCAAGATTATCACGACCAATAATCCAATAATAAACGTCACAAGATTGAGCCATAGCATTTTTCATATCCAGCCAGCCATGTCCTGAACGCAAGTGACAACGGAAAGGCTGCCCACCATAGACAAGTCTACCTTTACATACAATTGCTTTCGAAGATGGAAAGGCATTTTCCTGAAGCATTGCTGTAGACATAATAATTTTGAAGGTAGATGCAGGTGGATATTTTTGTTGAACTGCACGATTTATATAAGGTTTGTTTGGATCATTATCAAGTCTTGCTAATTCGGCATTTTTATTGTCAGCATTATAAATATTATTGTCATAGAATGGATAAGAAACCATTCCAAGAATTTCGCCTGTTGCTGGTCTTAAAACAACTGATGCACCTACACGAGGTCCTAAAGACTCTTCCATAAGCTTTTGAATATCAGAATCAATTGTTAATACAAGGCTGTTTCCCATAATTGGAGGTTCAATTTCAGGTTTGTCAGAAATAATTTTTCCCTGTACGTTTCGGGTATAAATTTCGCGGCCAGGTTTTCCCTGCAATAAAAGATCATATTGTTTTTCTATACCCATTTTTCCGATTACACTTTGATGAGTATAACCTTTGTTTTTGAGCATTGTGTATTCATCTTCACCAATCATACCAACATAGCCAATAATATGTGTTAATGACTGTGTATGAGTATATGTACGGATAGGTTTTGATTCCCAGGTAACACCAGGTAAATCATATTTATTTTCTGCAAGATTAGAGATTACCGAAAAACTTACGTTAGATTTAATCTGATAAGAACTGTAGCCTTTTCGTCTTTTAATTTCTTTATCAACTTCAGCTTTTGTCATTCCAAGATAACCGGCTAATTTAGCAATTACAGTATCATAACGATCTTTTGGAATATTACCAGGAATTACAGAAACCGCAAAAGAATCTGTGTTAATTACAAGTGGTGAATTAGCATTACGGTCAAAGATTTCTCCACGGGAAGCTGGAATTTCCTTTACAGAAAGAAAGTTTCTGATACTCTGGTTATCATATTTATCGCCTTGTACAATCTGAAGATCATAAAGACGAATTGTATATAAAATAAAAATAATTATTGTAAGAAATAAGAGAAGAATAAATTTGTCATTGTTTGATAATTTGTTTGAATTTGGATTAAACATTATCAATCATATCCTTTGTATCTTTAATACTTAATGAATTATTAAAACAACTTAAAAATTTAAATACAAAAGGTGCAAGAAGAATGTTAGCAAGGAATTCAAACAGGAATTCATAGGAAATAAAACCATAAGGATGAAGACTTGTTCTTGGAAAAAGGAAAGCAAGCAGAAGAATTAAAAGTCTTTTTACAAGAGTTCCAATACTTACACTTAAAACAGGCATTACAATACTTTTAAGAATAGCATAATCAGAGAAAATACCTGCAATGTAACCAATAATAATTCTAAAAATTGAATTGAAGCCGATTGGTGTTCCTGAAATAAAATCAATAAAAAGTCCTGAAACAAATCCAGAGGTTTCACCGTACAACTTTCCATTTAATAAACCAAAATAAATATTACAGATAAGAATAAAATCTGGAACTACCAGTAAAAATGGCAGATTTGTGAAGATAGAAGATTCAATAATTGTAATACCAAGTAAAATGGCTGAACTTACCGCAAAAGACTTTAACATTATTCTTCCTCCGGTTTTCTATCATTTACTTCTTTTTGATTAACAACGACAATATTTTCAAGTCTGCTGAAATCAATAATTGGATTTAATTCAATATTCAACGATGAGTTATAATCAATTACAGTAATTTTAGAAATTGATCCGATTGGAATATCTCTCATATAGTTGTCGTTTTCACCAGAAGTAACAATTACATCTCCAATACTTAAATCATCAATTACACGTTTACGGATATATTCAAGAATAAGAGGCTGATCAGAAGAACCCATTCCGTTTACAAGTCCTAAATCACGGGTATTAAGAATTCTGGCAGAAATAATACAGTCCGAGTTATAAATTGGCATTACCTGACTTGTAAATGGACCAACCTGAACTACTTTTCCTACAAGTCCTTCACTTCCAGACTGGAAAGCAACTACCGGCATTCCTTTTCTGATTCCGTTTACACTTCCCTTATTGATTGTTAAATAAGAATATGCTGATTCCAGATCACGGGAGATAATCTGGGCTGGAATATTTTTTTCATCAAGACTTTGTACAAATCCAAGCTGTTCTTTTAGTCTTTCATTTTCTTTACGAATTTCTGCATTTGAACGCTGCATCTGTTCGTAATTTTCAAGTTTATCTACCAGGGCATTGTAATCTTTACGGAGTTTACGCAACTGACCAATAGAATTGAAGGTACCAACAAAACCTTCTTTAACATAAAAGACACCTTTTTCTACAGTTGAAACAATAGAAAATCCTACGGTTTTAAAACTGAGAATAAATTTACCGGAACTAAAAGTGAGAAATACACCTGAAAGTATCAGCAATAATACTAATATAAATTCAGGTAATCTAAATTTTCTGGAATTGTGGTTTTTGATTTCCATAAATATAATCGGTTATAAGTAATCTGAAAATCAAAAACTATTCGTTTAAGCTGTCATAGATTGAACGTTCTGAAGACATATTCTTAAACAATCCGAATGCTTCACCAGCACCCATAGCAACACATTCCAAAGGTTTTTCAACAAGAATAACAGGAACTGTAGTTTCTTTAGAAATAAGTCTTGGTAATTCTTTAAGCATAGAACCACCACCGGTCATAACAATACCACGTTCAATAATATCTGAAGCAAGTTCTGGAGGAGTTTCACTGAGAACTGCTTTAATTTCTTCAACAATCTTATTTACTGGTTCTTTAAGAGCTTCACGAACTTCAACACTGTCAATTTCAATACGGCGTGGAAGACCAGTAATTGCATCTGTTCCTTTTAATTCCATCTTTTCGATAGTTTTTTCTGGAGCAGCATTTCCAATCTGAATCTTAAGTCTTTCTGCAGCTGGCTGACCAATAATCAGGTTATGAATATTGCGCACATGCTTAACAATTGCTTCATCAAACTTATCACCACCAATTCGAATTGAGTGTGTAACAACCATACCGCCAAGAGAAATTACAGAAACTTCAGTAGTACCACCACCAATATCACAAATCATGTGACCTGCTGGTTCGTAGATAGGGATTTTAGCACCAATGGCAGCAGCAAGGGATTCAGCAATAACTTCAACCTCTTTTGCACCTGCTTTAAGAGCAGCTTCAATAAGTGCACGGCGTTCAACATCTGTAACAACAGAAGGAATACCAATTTTCATTCTGATTGATTTAAATAACTGATGGCGAGGAATAATTTTCTGAATGAAGTATTTAATCATTTTTTCGGTGCTATCAATATCTGCAATAACACCGTCTGCCAAAGGACGGATGGCAATAATGCTGCCTGGGGTACGATCAAGCATTCGTTTAGCTTCTGCACCAACGGCTACAATTTTCTTTGTGCCTCTTTCTACAGCAATAACAGAAGGTTCGTCAATTACAATACCTTTGTCTTTTACATATATTAAAGTATTACAGGTTCCTAAATCGATACCGATATCTGTAGAAAAACTGTCAAAAAATCCCATAAAAATCCTCCCATGATTTTTGCATATATATTATACACTTATTTCTATAATTAATAAATGATTATTCTGATAATTTTTTTCTTGCTCCAGCGTGATTTGGTTGAATTTTAAGTGTTTTCTTCCATTCTGTTCTGGCTTTTACTAAATTACCCCGTTTTTCCTGAATAACTCCCAGTCCATAATGAGCATCTGCTGAGTTATCATCAAATTCAAGAATTTCTGTATAAACTTTTTCAGCATTTTCAAAATCTTCTTTGTCTAAATAAAGATTACCAAGAAGATTTTTAGCTTTCATCAGGATTGAATCATTTTCAGTTGTAGAAATAATTCTATAAAGATACTGTTCAGATGCATTATATTCCCCTGCTTTATAGTACTGAACAGCAATATCCAGAAGAAGGTTTTCAGATTCACGGTAAAGTAATGCTTCTGAAAAGGCAGAAATACTTTCCATTGTCATTCCTAAAGCGGCATAACTTAATCCCAGCCGTTCAGCAATATCTTCTGCTTCATAATTGTGTTCCTTTGCGGCAGTAAGATATTTAATTGCTAAATCTGAATAATAATAATTGGAAATTGAACTTTTATAAAAATATGCTTTACCCAGCATATATTCCAGTTGTGGAATAAGCGACTGGTCGGCGTTGTACATAGCCAGCCGGAGGTTCAAAATACTTTCATCAAGATATTCATGTGCCTGATAGGTATCATTTTGAGAAACAGCAAGATAAAAACAGGCGTAACCGTAATATGTAAGTGCCGTGTTGTTGAAAGGTTTGTTCTGAAGGTAAGCCTTACTTAAATTATATACTTCCTGATAATTATAAGTAGCCCACTGATTTTTAATTTTCTTTAAGGTGATTTTATTTTTTGTTGCGCCTTTTACAATGAAAAATACTGAATAAACTAAAACTGCCAATACAAGAAGGCATGCTAATACTTTAAGAAGATTAGGAAGAAAAGTGTTCTTTTTTTTTGCGCTTGTCTGTACTTCAGAAGTCTTTTTTTTCATTTTTTACTGCTATAAAATAACAAAGCAAATGAAACAATAAGCCGGGTTTTGTCTGATATAAAATCAATAACCATCTATCCGAATTACAGATTACCCTGTAACTTTAGCGATTTACCCGTAGAAAAGCTCGGAAAACCTATCTACTGCTTAATCTTGCTCCAAATGAGGTTTACAAGCCGCAACTGTTACCAGTTACGCGGTAGTCTCTTACACTGCCTTTTCACCCTTACCTGTTGCCAGGCGGTACAATTTCTGTTGCACTTTCTGTCACATCGTGGACTATGCAGAAAAATCTACAGTTACCATTCTGTGCCCGGTTATTATCCGGCATTTTTTCCGAAGGAGCCCGGACTTTACCTCATCACTTCCCTCTATCATCAGAAGGAAGCAAAGCGGTTATATTTCATTTGCTAATATACTAAATGTTAATTTAACTGAGAATAAATGTCAGAGAAGATTATTCTTCGTCTTCTTCTTCCTCTTCTTCATCAGCTTCGTCATCTTCAGAATCACCCATGTCGTCATCATCATAGTCGTCATCAAGTGAATCCAATGAATCTTCATCGTATGAAGTGTTCTGATCGTCTGTATCTTCGTCGATTAATGAATCGTCATCATCTTTCTGGCTTTCTTCATCATCGTCGTCTGTCAAACTACCAAGATCATCAATGCTGTAGTATTCTTCTTTGTCTTCGTTTTCAGTTTCTTCAAAATCAAGGATACGGCTACAGTATGGACAGAAAATAATTGATTCACCTTCACGAACAACGTTTGCAAACTGATGTGGGAGAACCATGTTACAACCTGTACAAACATGACCTTTAGCATCTTTGTTGTATCTTACAGCTACGATACCTTTTGTATTTCTCTGAATAATTCTTTCGAATTTGAAAAGGATTTCTTTGTCCAAATCAGGAGTAATTTCATCTTCCTGAGCCTGGAGTTCTGCAAGCTGTGCATTATATTCAGCAAGCTGTGATTCAAGCTGTTCACGGCTTTTTGTAAGTTCTTCTTCAGAGAACTGAAGTTCTGATTCTCTTCTCTTGAGGTCTTCGTTAATTTCTTCAAGAGTTTTTTCCTGTTTCTGAAGTTCTTTGCGGATTTCGTTTTCACGGTCTGAAGCTTCGGCAATCTGTTTTTCCAAAGCTTCAAATTCACGGTGAGTTGTAATGTTGTCCATTCCCTTTTCCCCAGATTCTCGTGAACGAACTGCTTCATCAAGAGAGAATTTCAATTCTGAAACAGTTGCTTTAAGTGCATCATATCCTTCATTTTTTGCAATGTATTCTTTCTTGCTTTTTGCTAAAGCCTGTTCTGAATTGCTAACCAACTTTGGAGCGTCTTCAATTTTGGCCTGTAAATCATATTTTTCTTTAAGAATTTCCTGTAATGTTTTTAATTTTTCAAAAATTTCTTCTGTTACCATAGTTGGTTATCCTTTTAAATGTAGATATATCTTAATAAATATATAAAAAATCAAGAGTTTAGTCTATATTCCAAACTTTGAAGGCTCCTGAAATCAGAGAAGCCTTCTAGAAATCTGAAAATTAGCTTTCGATATAATCGCGTAAACCGTTTGCACGGCGAGGATGACGAAGTCTTCTTAAAGCTTTTGCTTCAATCTGACGGATTCTTTCACGAGTTACTTCAAAATAAAGACCAACTTCTTCCAAAGTAAGGGAATAACCATCTTCCAGACCAAAACGCATTTTAAGAACTTCCTGCTCTCTTGGTGGTAAAGTATTCAATACAGAACGCAGCTGTTCCTGAAGCAAAGTGAATGCAGTCTGTGTTGCTGGATTTTCAACTTCTTTATCTTCAATGAAGTCTCCCAATGAAGAATCTTCCTCTTCGCCAATTGGTGTTTCAAGAGAAATTGGTTCACGGGCAACATTTTTAACCTGTTTAACACGGGCAACTGGCCATCCTAACTGATTTGCAATTTCTTCATCAGTTGGTTCGCGACCAAGTTTCTGTAAAAGCTGACGGCTTTCACGTACAACTTTATTAATCTGTTCAATCATATGAACAGGAACGCGGATTGTTCTAGCCTGATCTGAAATTGAACGGGTAATTGCCTGACGAATCCACCAGGTAGCATATGTTGAGAATTTGAAACCTTTACGATATTCAAATTTTTCTACTGCTTTAATAAGACCAATGTTTCCTTCCTGAACAAGGTCAAAGAAATGAAGACCACGGTTTGTATATTTTTTTGCAATGGAAACTACAAGACGAAGGTTTGCGTTTATAAGACGGTTTTTAGCTTTTTCCATCATGCGGCGGCCAGATTCAATTTCTTTAGCCATTACCTGAATATCATCTACATTATTTTCGAATTCGTATTCAAGTTTATGAAGCTTACGGTCAATTTTCTGAATCTGTGTGTAAATATCACGCATTTCGTCTGCGCTCATATTTAATTCTTCTTCAAGTTTTGCAGCCTGAGATTTAATTGAAATTTTACGACCAAGGCTTCTTAATTCTGCAGCATTAGAAACACGAAGTTCACGCATCTTCTTTTCCTGTTTCTGATGGTATTCTTCGATTTTAATTGTTGCATCTCTATATTTCTGAGTGAATTTATCAAGTTCTTCTGACTGAATGTCAATTTTCTGTAAGCCAGGAAGAATTTTTTCTCTTAATTCAACAAGCTGTGGATTTTCAAATATTGCAGAAGACTGATCCATTTCGAAAAGCTGTTTTTTAAGAGCCATATACTGTTTCATTTCTGCCAGTACAGGTTTAATGTATTCTCCATAACAGCTCTTAAGACGGCGTTTGTCAGCCATTTCTTCGTTGATTTCTTTTCTTGTTTTTCCAGGTTCATGAAGATCAATACGTGTAAAGGCTTTCTGTGCAATTGCAAAAAATTCAGGAATCATAATTCCAGAATTTTTGATTACATCTTTAATAATATTATTTCCATCTTCCATCTGTTTAGAAAGTTCAACTTCCTGTTCAGCTGTAAGGAGGTTTTCTTTACCAATTTCGCGTAAATAAAGACGAATCGGGTCATCAACACTGGAATCTTTGTCGCTGTTTACCAGTCTGCTTCTTGAAGAAGCCATTTTTTCAGCATTTTCAATTTCTTCTACTTCATCATTGTCCTGAATCATGTCATCATCATCATCTGATTCAAGAATGATATCATCTTCATCATCAGCATCATCTGAATCAGAAAGACCTGTATCTTCAGGCTGAATAATATCTGTTTCTACTGGTTCACGATTGATTTCTTTAAGCATTTCAAGAACTGGTTCCATTAATTCATCAGAATTAACGAATTCCTGGCCTAAATATTCGTTGATTGTATCCCATGTAATGAATGGTTTTGTCTTAGCAAAATCAAGAAGTCTCTGGATAGCAGGATTGGTATTCAACTCCATCTTTTTTGTCCTTTATAAAATCCATTTTAGAAAATCAGTTTATTACTGGATTTTCAATTGTTGAATCTGTTTATCAAGATTCATTTTTTCTGCGAGAAGCTGATTAAGATTCTGTTGATCCTGTTCATTTGCCACAATAAAGTCGCGAATCTGTGTTACAAGTTCCTGTCTGCGTAAGGTTAATTTATTTATTTGAACAAATTTTATTGTATCTTCAACAATTTTACTTAATTGTTCCTGTTTATATACGCCAGAAGAAATTGTTTCCGTTAGTACTCTCTGTAACTGCTGGTCTTGGCAGCGGGACAGTATTTCTGGAATTGAATAGGATTGATCTTTATAGCAACTCTCCAACAATTCATACAAACTTTTAGCATAAGGATTTTGAAAATCGTTTACGGTGACATTGGAACGGAGATTTAAGAATTGCGCTAAATCCGTAGTTACAGCAATTAATCCTCTTAATTCTGCATTAAGGGTTAAAGGTGTTTTTTGTTCTGTGGTATTATTTCCCTGACGGTTAGTTACTCGTTCCTGAGCCTGTCTGCGATTTAAAAAGTCTCTTTTAATTGCCTCTAGTTTGAGATTAAAAGCCTGGCTTAACTGTTCCAGACTTGACTCTTTCTGAATACTAGTTTGAAGAACATCCACATATGAAAAATACTCCAAAGCGGCCTTAGTTTTTCCCTCTGGAGTTTCAATAGGATATTTTTTCCCTAGCATATTCAAGATAAAGTCGCTATCTAATATAGCATTGTTAACCTGAGCCGTCAAGTTTTCTTTACCGAAATTCAATAAAATTTCTGCAGGGTCTTTTCCGCCTTTAAGCTGAATAACTTTTACTGTTAAATTTTGTTTACGGCACATTTGAATTGCACGGATAGTTGCATTTTGTCCAGCAGCATCGGAGTCGAAAGATAATAAAACAGTATCCGCAAATCCACGGATAAGCTTAATCTGTTCTTCTGTTAAAGCTGTTCCCAATGGCGCAACTGCATATTCAATTTCACTCATATGGTAAGCAATACAATCCATATAGCCTTCACAGAAAATAACTTTTTTCTGTTCACGAATTGCTTTTTTTGCGAAATTAAAAGCATATAAAGTTTCGCGTTTTTTATAATGAATTAATTCCGGTGAGTTTAAATATTTACTGTCATGTTCACCTTGAGGATGAAGAATGCGCCCTCCAAAAGCAACAACTTTTCCGTCTCTGTTAAAAATTGGAAACATTAAGCGGTCACTGTAGAGACATACTTTTGGATATTTCTGGCTGAATAATCCTGATTCTTTTAAAAATTCTTCTGTATAATTTTTAGAAAGCAAAAAGTTTTTAAGCCAGTAGCGGTCTGCAGGAGAATAGCCTAATTTGAATTTTTTAAGAGTTTCAAGATTAAGTCCACGGTCGGTAATATATTTTAATGCATCTTTCCCCTGCTCTGATTCCAGCAAAAAATAGTGGAACATTGAAGCAGTTCTGTCATATAAATCGATATACTGAGGAATACGGTTATCAGGTTTATGTTCTTCAGGATTGTAACCTTCTTCGTAACGGAGCTGAATTCCTGATTTTTTTGCCAGATTTGTAACTGCTTCTACATAGGAAAGTTTTTCCTGTTCCATAATGAATTTTATTACATCACCAGAAACATGACAGCTGAAACAGTGGTAAAATTTTTTATCACCATCAACATGGAAAGAAGCAGTTTTTTCGTTATGGAACGGACAGCAACCCCACCAGTCATTTCCACTTTTACGGGTAAGTTTTGTATAATCACCGATAACGGAAATGATATCTGAGGTATTTCTAACTTGTTCTATACAATCTTTAGCAATAAATCCTGCCATTATTTTCCTGCTTAATTTTTTGTATAAAGATTATGACTGCTGATATGTTCATCAAAAGTTGAAGTAAATACATGTTTACCTGCAGCAGGATCTACAATCTGGAAGAAGTAATAATTTGTTTTAGCCGGTGCAGCAGCGGCAGATAATGCAACCATTCCAGGGTTAGAAATTGGACCTGGAGTTAAACCTGCGTAAAGATAAGTATTGTAAGGATTATCAATTCTTGTATCAGCAATAAGAATTCTTCCTGGATGAGGACGACCTTCAATTTCTGTAATAATATATTCAACTGTTGCACAGGAATACAAACCTATGGTTCTTTTTAAGCGGTTCTGGAAAACACTGGCAATTAATGGAGCTTCAGAATCAATTCTGTATTCTCTTTCTACAATAGAAGCAAGAATAACAGTGTTTCTGATTTCTGCCAGAGATTTTCCTTCAAAGGCAGGAATTGATTTAGTTTTGAGTCTGAAATTATCAATAAAAAGTTCTGCTACCTTTTTTGGATTCATAAATTTATTAAGATAATAAGTGTCTGGAAATAAATATCCTTCTACTGAATATTCTGCACCTGGAATAATTTCTGTAATAATTCCCTGTTCAAGAACAAATTCTGGGTTATGACAGATTTCAATAAATTCAGCTTTTGTACAAACTTCATATTCTTCCAGTAAGTTTGCAATTTTTGTAATTGTAAGTCCTTCTGGAATAGAAACTACGGCAAATTCCTGCTGTCCGGAAGTTAATGTAGAAATTATTTCGCCATAATTCATATTGTTTTTAAGACGGTAAGTTCCACTTTTTAAGTCTGTTGAAGTTGGAATATCTTCCTTGCCGTACAATATGCTCATTATCTGTGGATAGCGTACACAATAATAAAACAGTTTTTCATTTTTAATGAGATTCTGTGATTTTAAGTTTTCAGCAATTTTATATGGAGAAGTTCCATAAGGAATTTCAAAACGAACTTCTTCTGCATTTACATCATGAGATAAAGGTCTTGTCTGTGAAAGAAGATAAAAATATGCACCAGCAATACAGATTACAATTGCCAGTAAAATTGAAAGAAGAATTATAAAAAACTTTTTCATGAGTAGAAAATACCTGCCTCATCAAGGGTAAGATTGTTATAAACAGTGTCTTCCAGGGATTTGTAAAAACTCTCTAATCCGTTAGGTAATTTATCCTGATTTTGACGGAGAAATTTGGCCAGTAATGCAATTTCTTTTGATGTGAAACTGTAAGTTAATGCAAAAGAATTCTCTTTTGATGCAGGACCAGATTTTATTAGTTCTGTAGCTCTGGTATTAATGTCATCCAGTTCATGAATGTTTGAATCATCAGAAAAAGAAATCATAAATCTATTTCCATATCCTCTTTTGAAAGGAAAATATTTATATCTGAATGTTCAATGTACTGAGCATACCAGCGGGCTGCCTGAAGAATTGAATTTAACTTTTTGTCATCATAAGTTGGTTCATGATGGAAAAGGTAAATGTTTTTAATATTCCAGTGAACAGCAAAATCAATGGCATAACAGAAAGCGGAATGGCCCCAGTTTTCTTTACGGTAAGCTTCTTCTACTGTGTACTGAGAATCAAGAATAATAGCGTCTGCATCTTTGAAAACTGCTTCAGTTGCAGGAGAAACATTAAAATCTTTTGATTTAAGTTCTACATCAGTTGCATAAACAAATTTTGTGTTGTCTTTAATTAATGCGTAACTGTAAGATTTTCCTGGATGTGACATTTCACAACAAACAACTTTTGCATCGTTGATTTCATATTCTACACCAGGTTCCATCTGATGATATCTGAAGTTTTTAGTAAAAGAATCAAAACTTACAGGATAATATGGCTGAGTCATCTGATCTCGAAGATACTTTTCTACATCTGCAGATGGACAATAAATATCAAAAACTGAATTAGGATTATAAGCTGCATCAAAAAATGGAAGTCCCTGAATATGATCCCAGTGAAAATGAGAGAAGAAAAGATTGTAATGATTATCTGCAGGAAGATTTTTTGATTTACCTAAAACACGAATACCAGTACCGGCATCAAAAATAAATTCACCCTTCTCTGTTTTAATCTCTACACAAGGAGTGTTTCCACCGGTAGTTCCAAAAATCCATGCTGGTAAAGATGAAATAAATTTAGCTCTGGCTTCTTCAGATTTAATATCCTCAGGTGTAACTCGCTGAATAGCGGCCATTATTTTTGATTGAACTTGTTGTGGTGTTATTGGTGTAGGAAGAGATCCTCTGACACCCCAGAAATGAATCTGCAATTTTCTATCTCCCATCTTTAATATTATAATTATAACTATTGAAACGGGTTTGTCAAATAAGAAGTATTTTGTATAGATATTATGGTGAGAATAGAAAACTGTTAGTTAAATAAAAAAAAGAGTTAGAAATTATCTAACTCTTTTAATCATGGGGAGTAGAGGACTCGAACCTCTGGAGACGTGAGTCGAGGGATTTACAGTC
>JAKSTK010000057.1 GCA_024402615.1 Treponema sp. | reverse complement strand
CCCTTTTGTTTGTTTAGACTTGCCGTCCATCCCACCCCTGACTGTGCTCCTTTTCATACTTGATGGCTTCTTCGAAATTGACCTCAGGAGCACAATTTTTTTCTACCATAAGGGCAGTCTGGTGCAATCGGCGGATACAGTCCGATTTGTCTTTATAGCCTAATTTTGATTTTTCTATGCTGTCGTGAAGAATACGAATTGATTCATCATAAATTTTACATGGAACCGGGAATGGATGACCGTCTTTTCCACCGTGAGCAAAACTGAATCTGGCTGGATCTGTAAATCTGGATGGGGTTCCGTAAATCACCTCGCTGACCAGAGCCAGGGATTGCAGTGTTCTTGGACCTAGTCCTGGAGTGAGCAGAAGACTTTCAAAATCTTTTGGCTGACTTTCATATGCTGTTGCAAGAACTCCTCCCAACCGTTTTAAATCTACATCTTCTTCCAAGACTTCATGATGTGCCGGCATAACTATACTTCTGCCGCCAACCTCTATATTTGTCATTCCTGCACGGATTAATGCTTCCTGTTGTGCTTCTCTTTCCATTTCTGCTGCCAGTTCTGGAAAAAGAATTCCCTGTCCGTTATCTGCAAATTGGGCGTTGCGGGCCGCATCTTCTGTTGGGAGCCCGCTGGAAGGGGTGGCTGAAAACGCTTTAGCGGTTGAAGCCAGGGGAATGCTTTCCCCTCCCTGCATAAAAATCATCTGACTGGCAGGTTTTCCTATTTGGGCGATTTCTTTGAGGATTTTGTCTGTCTGCTGCAAACTTAAATCGAGGATAGAATCGCGGGCGGTGCGGGCTTTCTGATCGGTGAGATTCAAAATCTGGCCGCGATTGTCGCCAACTACGGCGGTATGTGGTTCTTCTACAAAGCTTCTGAGATTACTGGAACTCCAGTGATAACGGCGGGCTTTTTTCTCATTAACATTCATGCCCTGCTGAACAACGGTCCATTTTCCTTCTTTTGTAAAAATAAAATTATGCTGATATAACTGAAATCCGTCCTGAACGGCGTTATTATCGACCTTTGCAACAAGCTTACTGTTTCTAACCAGCAGATCGCCGTCCAGTCCTTCACGCCCTGCAATAAGCTGAAGTTCATCGGGGGTCATTCTGGAATATTTTCCCCGGCCTCCACAGACATAAATACCAAGTTCATTTGCGCGGGCATTTAATCCCCGTTTTAAGGCATACATTACAGAAGTTGTAATTCCCGAACTGTGCCAGTCCATTCCCATCACTGCACCAAGGCTCTGAAACCACAGCGGATCACTTAACCGCACAAGAACTTCATCTCTTCCGTAATTCTGAATAATTGATTCGGTAATAAGGGTGCCAAGCTGCATCATTCGGTCTGCAAGCCAGCGGGGAACTGTTCCTGAATGAAGTGGTAAATCTGCATGTCCGGAGTTTCGCATAAATTACTCTGTCCCTTTTGTAAGCGAAGTATTCTACAATTTGAATTCTAAATCGTCAAAAGCAGCACGAATCAACGGACGGGCAAGAATTGCCTTATCTGCTCCAAAATACAAAGCAGTTTTTACATCTTCTGAAGTTCGAATTCCACCGTCTACCCAAATCTGGCTGCAATATTTTTTTAATTCCTGAGCATGTTTATACAAAAAGTCCGCTGTGCTGCCAATGCGAGTTTCGATTCTTCCACCGTGATTTGAAATATAAACTACATCTGGTTTTACTTCTTTTACAAGTTCAATATCTTCGTCTGTAAATACGCCTTTTAATACAAAAGGGACAGAGTAAATTGAACGGAACTGTTCCAGCTGACGGGCGGTTTTTCGTTCCAGATTTACCAGATTTCTCATTGTTACAATATTATATGAATCAATATCAATTCCAATGTATTCTGCGTATGGTTTTACCCATTCTACCCGTTCAGCAAGCTTTGCATCCGGATAAGGCTTTAAGAAAAAGGCTGCTTTTGTTCCCATTGTCTTTACTGCCTCTATACCGTTCAGTAGTTTTTCATCAGGGCATCCGTCTCCAACGCACAGTCCAAAGCCACAGCTTTCTGCCTTTTTCAAATATGGAAGATAAAAATCCTTTTCGCTGGCAAATCCTATGTTTTCTACGGCACCAGTTACGGGACCGCATCTTACTGCCGACTGAGGATATGTAATGTTCTGAAGTTTTTCCAGTTCTTCTGGATTTAGATTTTTGCGCAGAAGGGTCCAGCCCTCACAGTTCAACTGGAAATTTTCGCTTTGAAAAACTCCGCCTAAACCGGGCATCTGTCCAATACAGCCAAAGCCGCGACAAACCTCACAGCGCTGGCATTTTAAGCTTCCTTCGTATTTCTGATTCTTAGTCACCAAAATTAATTCCTAAAGCCCGAGCGGCTTTTACCATTTCATTATCGGTGGTAATAGATTTAATTTTGAATGCTACTTCTTCAAGAGGAACACCAGCGACTTCTCCACCCTTCACTGCAACCAGCTTTCCAAAATCTTTATTATAGAGGAAATCTGCTGCAGCATTTCCCAGTCTTGTGCCCAATAAAATATCGTAAGGTGAAGGATCTCCACCTCTCTGTAAATATCCAATTACTGAAGCTCGTGCTTCCATTCCCGTTTCTGCTTCCAGTTCAGCTGCAACTCTATATGCAATTGACTGTGGTAAAGCGGCACGGGCTTTTTTAAACTCTTTTTTACCAAGAGTTGCTTCTTTTTCGTTCATTGCACCTTCTGAGCAGGCAACAACAAAAGAAGTCTGTCCTTCTGCCCTTCGTTTAGCAATAAACTCACCCATTTTTTTTATGTTATATGGAATTTCAGGAACAAGAATAATATCTGCATTGCCGGCAATTCCTGCGTAAAGTCCAAGCCAGCCAACTTTGTGTCCCATAATTTCTACAACCATAATGCGGCCATGACTGCGGGCTGTAGTTTTCATTACTTCCAGACCTTTTGTAGCTACATCAATTGCAGTATGAAAACCAAAAGTATCTTCTGTTCCATATAAATCATTATCTATTGTTTTTGGTAAACCAATTACATTAAAACCTGCATCACTGAGCTGGAAAGCTGTTGAGTTTGTTCCGTTTCCGCCAAGACAAACAAGAGCATCAAATTTATTCTTTTTGAAAGTTTCTTTTATTGCTTCTACAGGATATAGTCCGGTTTTTGGATTTTTTTCCGGATTTTTGAAAGGCTTAACACGGGAAGTTCCAAGAACAGTTCCCCCTTTTGAAATCAGTTCATCTAAGTTAAGCTCATCCATTTTGAAGGTATCATTATCAATCAACCCCTGATATCCGTTACGAACACCAATGAATTTCATTCCATATTTGTTAGAACCGGCAATACAAAGTGCTCTAATAGCTGCATTTAAGCCTGGAGCATCGCCGCCAGAAGTTAAAATACCTACAATTTTTGTTGGACTGGTTTTCATATGGGTAATTATACTCTTTTTTTTAAACATCTAACAACTAAAACTAAAAACTTTTTTTAATGTTCCGATAATGCAACTATGAAACAGTCAAATAAATCTAGTACTATTACCGGTATTGTTCTGCTTGTATTGGCAGCATTATTTTCATTCAGCTTAATTTTAAAGCTTCTGGATTTTGGAATCGGCGGACCTGGACATAATAATTTTATGTTCCTTTTAGGTAACATGCTTTATACCGTTTATGGTTTTTCAAGCATTCTCATTCCAACTTTCCTTTTGATTGCTGCTTTTTCTTGTTTTGCATCAAAATGGACAAGCCAGAAAACAATGCGTCTCATTACAGCTTTACTTCCTTTCTTTACTGCTGTAGTAACAGAAAAAATTTGTCGCAGTGTTGCAGCACAAAGTTCGGGAAATGCCACAGTAAAAATCATAATTACTCTCATTACTGGCTTAATGCTTATTGTTATTGAAATTCTTGGCGCTGGAATCATTGCAGAAAATGTAAACCGCAGATTATTTAAGAATTCTGCTAAAAAATCTGATGATTTCCAGGCCCCTGAATATGAAGAAGAGGAAGAAATTCCTGAAGAAGAAAGTCAGGCATTCAAAGCTGAACCAATCAGAACTGTTCAGAAAAAATCTATTTTTGACAAAGTTCTTTCTCAGATTAAACCAAAAGATGACGGAAAAATTTCTGAAATTCCGGAAGAAGTTTCTATTGATGATGTAAAAGAAGAAATTTCGGCTCAGCAGGTTAAAGATTTTGAAAATTCTCTCAGCGAAGAAGATGATGATTCCTTTAATGAACTTAAACAGGAATCTGATGATTTGTGGAATGAAGAAACTCCTGCTGAAGATATTCCAAGTATTGAAGATTACGAAAATCTTGATAAACCAACCGAATCAGAAGAAATTTCTTCTGACGAAATTGATGAAGCTTCTGGTAATGCTGAAGAAGCTGCTCCTAAAGAAACAGTTGCTGAAAACAATGTACCTGCCGAAGAAAATGCAGAAATTGAAGAAGAAACTTTCCCAGACTTCGGTGATTCTTTTGAAACAGAAAAAACTGTAGAAGAAATTGAAGAAAAAAATCCTGCTTCTATTATTACACAGGAAGAATATGCTGCTCTCATAAACACAATGGCAGAACCAGAAACAGAAACAGCAGATAACGATGAACTTGAATGGAATAATCTTCCACCAGTTTCAAACACTCTTCCACCAGAATATGTTGATGATTTTGATTTAGATGATCCTGCTCTGGAATTCCCTCCAAAAGAAGAAACTCCTGCTGAAGAAGAAGCTTTCATTGATTTGACTGTACCAATGAAAAAACCTGCTTCTGCTTCAACTCAGACTCAGGCTCAACCACAACCTCAGCCTCAGGTTCAGAGAGTTCCAGCACAGACTGCTCAGACTTATGCAAATGAAAGTCCTTATGCCTCTGCAAAATATATTGATGATGCTGTACGCGAAAATCCTGCATATCCAATTGGAATCTCTCTGCACGAACAGACTGCTCCTGTTCAGACAGCACCAAAACCAGTTCAGCAGCCAGTTACAAAAGCACCAGTAAGAATTTCTCTTGATGAAAGTCAGATTCCTGCAAATCAGGCACAGGAAGATGCAAATGTTCCACCTGCTCTGGCAAAAAATACAGTTGTCCGCAATGATAATGGAGAAAAATTCTCACGCGGAATCTCTTTTGATGACTTTGATTTTGAAGAGGAAGAAACAGAAAAACCAGTTGGACAGTATACAACTACTCCACAGGTAGAAGATGACTCTGATACAGATACTGATGATTACAAAGAAGATGTTACTTTACCAGAACCAGACTTTGGTGAAGATGTAGTTTCTGAATTTGAAGTTGGTTCACCTGCCGTAGAAGAAGACGACTTTGAAGAATTCCTTCAGCAGAATTTTGAAGATGTTTCTGCTAAAAAAGAAGATGATACTGCTTTAGATCCTGATTTCTTTGATGTAGATATGAATGCTGATGAAGAAGAAGTTCAACCTGATTTTTCTGACGATATTCCAGAAACTCCACATGAAGAAGCAACTCAGGTTTTCCAGCAGATTAGAACACAGGAAGAAAAACAGGGATTAACTGCAGCTGCACATTCCGTTTTCTCTGATATGGAAGAAGATATTATGGCAGAACAGCCAGATGATGATTTCCAGGCAGAAGAAACATATGTTGAAGAAAATGAAGTTACTGCTGAAGATTACGACAATGATGACGACAAGACTCTTAATCCAAATGCAGGTCATGCTACAAACCTTACTGCAGATGAATTGACTGATTTCTTCAATGCACAGCAGAAAGAAAATACTCCAAAAACAAAGACTATCGAACCAAATCCTCCAAAAATTGGAAATCGTGCCGTTAAAAAAGGCCCATATGTAATTCCTTCAGATCTTCTTACAGCCTATGAAGACGACCAGTACTGGATTATTGATGAAGATACAAAACAGTCTGCAATCAACCTTAAACAGACACTTGCAGAATTCAATATTGAAGCAGATGTAATTGGAATTAAAAAAGGTCCTGTAGTAACAATGTTTGAGCTTCTCCCTGCTCCAGGTGTAAAACTCAGCAAGATTGTTGCCCTTCAGGATAATATTGCACTTTCTCTTGCTGCACAGTCAGTTCGTATTGTTGCTCCAATTCCTGGAAAACAGGCCGTTGGTATTGAAGTTCCAAACCGCCACCGTTCTGTAGTTGGTTTCCGTGAAATTATTGAAATGGATTTACCAGAATGGAAAAAAATGGCTGTTCCTGTAATCCTTGGTAAAGATATTCTTGGTAAAGCACAGCTTATTGACCTTACAAAAACACCACATATGCTTATCGCCGGTGCAACAGGTTCTGGTAAGTCAGTTTGTGTAAACTCACTTATTCTTTCAATTCTGTTCAAGCGTTCTTACAAAGATGTAAAAATGATTCTTGTTGACCCTAAAGTTGTTGAACTTAAACTCTACAATAACATTCCTCATCTGCTTACACCGGTAATTACAGAACCTAAAAAGGCTCTTCAGGCATTACAGTACTGTCTGTGTGAAATGGAACGCCGTTACGCTTTGCTTGATGGTCTTGGAGTTCGTGATATCAGTACTTATAACCAGAGAATTAAGGAACGTAATATTTGTACAGAAAAGCTTCCTTACATTGTTGTAATTATTGATGAATTTGCCGACTTAATGGCAACTTCCGGAAAAGAACTGGAATCAACCGTAGCACGTCTTACAGCCATGTCTCGTGCCGTTGGTATTCACCTTGTACTTGCAACACAGAGACCTTCTGTAAACGTTATTACTGGTCTTATTAAAGCAAATATTCCTAGCCGAATTGCCTTCATGGTTGCTTCAAGAACTGACTCTAACATCATTATTGATAGTGTTGGTGCAGAAAAGCTCCTTGGTCGCGGTGATATGCTTTACGCTTCTGCTGTTGATCCTGCTCCTGTTCGTATTCAGGGTACTTTTGTAACTGATCAGGAAGTTGAAGATGTAGTAAATGCTGTAAAAGAATACGGTGAACCAGAATACATTGATGACGAAATCTTTGTTGAAACTGATGATGAAGAAGCAGCCCGCGATCTTTTTGGTGAACCAATGGATGATGAAGATCCATTATACGATCAGGCTTTGGAAATTGTTGTTCAAGCCGGAAAAGCCAGTGCCAGCTATATTCAGCGTCGTCTGAAAATTGGCTATAACCGTGCTGCCCGCCTTGTAGAAGAAATGGAAGAACGAGGAATTGTTGGACCTGCCAATGGTTCTAAACCTCGCGAAGTAATTCATATGCCTTAATAATAAACAAAAGGGACAGAGTAAATTGAAACAATTTACTCTGTCCCTTTTGTTTTAACAAATTATTTACTGTGTTTAAAACAAAAAAGCAGAGGTTACCCTCTGCTTTTTTGTTCCCCTCACTCTTTTTGCGGATTATCCGCTATATACCTAATGTTGCATGTAAAAATGCTTCTACTATTTTCAAAACTTTATTAATTGCTACATCATCAGAAGGAAGTGCAAACAAAGTTCCTGCACCACTTTCTGGATTCAGACGGATAACTTCTTTTCTCTGTGCAATATATAAATCTAACTGCGCCAGAACTATAGATCCTAAACCGCCCGCAATTTCTTTAATTTCTTTATCAGATTTTTCTTTAAGTTTTCCAGCTGCCATAAAAGCCTGAATTACCTTGCGGATATCATCAATAAGCTTTTCATCAACTTGCTGCAAAACATCCAGAGCAGCTTTATTAAAATACTGTTCTGTGTGAATGAACACATACATCTGAAAAAGCGGATCACTTTCAAACAGATTAAAATATCTGGTAATCAGTCGTTTAATCAAAGCCAGCGGAGTATTCTTGCCGTTCTTAATTGAATCAAGAACTTTATCTGCCAGAAAACTAATTCCAACCATTTCTTTACCGCAAAGCTCAATTGTAGAATCGTACATTTCTTCGCGTTTTTCAAAATGGTTATAAAGAGAAGCTTTCTTTATCTGCAGACTTTCAGAAATATCAGCCAGAGATGTTGCACCCGCACTTTTATCAAATGCACTGCTTAGAAACGACTGTATGATTTTTTCCTGAGATATGTTTTTCTTGCTCATTTTGAAATCTAACTAACATTAGTTAGTCTATCTGAATTTTTTTTTCTTTGCAATTCTTAATTATTTCATCTTTTAAAATTTCTTATAAATTTTTGTAACTTATGGCTGTTAGTTTCAGTTCTTGCGGATAGTCTCTATAAACTATATACTTATACCTATTCTACAGATTTTAATAATTTGTCAGTAATAACCCTTGGAGATACATCATGGAATTTAGTGAAAATCTAACAATCCCAAAAATGATTAAGCAGACAGTTGAAAAATATCCGGAAATCATCTGTCAGAACAAACGTCTTAAAAACGGTACTTTTGAACCAATCCTTTACCGTGAATTTTACCAGTTCGGATTAGACTTTGGTGCAGCCCTGCTGCAGCTTGGCGTTCAGCGCGAAGAACCAATCGGATTGATTTCTGATAACAGACCAGAATGGCTTCAGGCTGATCTTGGTATCATGGGTATTGGTGCTATAGATGTTCCACGTGGCTGTGATGCAACACTTATGGATTTGGAAAAAATCCTTTCTATTACTGAATGTAAATTCGTAATTGCAGAAAATAGTTCACAGGTAAATAAAATTATTTCTATTGCAGACAAACTTCCTGCTCTTAAAACTCTCATCTGTATTGAAGATGAAGTAAAAGAAGATGTTCTTGAAGCAGCTAAATCTGCAAACATTACTGTTTTATTCTTTAACCAGCTTCTTAAAGAAGGTCAGAAATGGCGTATTGAAAATTCTGGCAAGGTTGAAGAAGAATTCGAAAAAGGAACAATTGAAGATACAGCAACAATCATCTTTACTTCAGGTACAACTGGTACTCCAAAAGGTGTAATGCTTTCTTACAAAAACTTCCTCTATCAGCTGGACGAAATCGTAGAGCGTATTTACCTTAATCCTGGTGACAGAGCTTTAAACGTACTTCCTGTATGGCATGTATTTGAACGAGAAGTAGAATATGTAATTCTTATTCAGGCTGGTACAATCTGTTATTCAAAACCAATCGGATCAATTCTTCTGGCAGACTTTAAAACACTTAATCCACATCTTCTTCCTGCAGTACCTCGTGTATTCGAAGCAGTATATGACGGTATTATTAAAAAGATGCGCAAGTCTGGCGGAATCGTTCTTAAACTTTTTAACTTCTTCCTTGGTGTTGCAAAAATTCACAAGGCAATGGAAAGAAAAATGTTCGGTCAGAATGCCTGCTTTACTTCTTACAAAAAAGGTTTATGGTGGGTTCTCTTCTTTATTCCATGGTTACTCTTGTGGCCACTTTATGGACTCGGTGATTTGTTAGTATTCCGTAAAATTAAATCAATGCTGGGAAATAACTTCCGTGCTGGTGTAGCTGGCGGTGGAGCTTTCCCTAAACAGATTGATGAATTCTTCTGGGCTATTGGAGTAAATCTTGTTGAAGGTTATGGTATGACAGAAACTGCACCAATCGTTGCAGTTCGTCCAGTTGCCGCTCCAGTATTCAGAACAATCGGTTCAGCTATCCGCCATGTACAGGTTCGCGTTGTTGATCCAGAAGACGGATTTATCCTGGGCCGCTGTAAACAGGGTATTCTTCAGGTAAAAGGTCCAACAGTAATGAAAGGCTACTACAAACAGCCAGAACTTACTAAAAAAATTATTAATGATGAAGGCTGGCTTGATACAGGTGATATCGCTATCCTTACAATCCATGATGAAATTCAGATTCGTGGTCGTATTAAGGACACAATCGTTCTTCGCGGTGGTGAAAACCTTGAACCACTTCCAATTGAAACAAAACTTTCTGAATCACGCTACATCAAAGCAGCTGTAGTTGTTGGTCAGGATAAACGTTATCTTGGTTGTCTTATTCTTGTTGATGAAGAAGAAGTTCGTAACTATGCCGCTGAAAACGGTATCCAGTTCGATACTTATGAAAACCTTCTCCGCTCAGAAGAAATTCAGAAACTTTACGAAAACGAAATTGCAAACCTTATTTCTTCTAAGAACGGCTTCAAAATGTTTGAAAGAATCAATAAATTCACTTTGATTACAAAGAACTTTGAAGTTGGTGTTGAACTTTCAGCAAAACAGGAAATCATGCGTTTCCGTATCAACGATCTTTACAAGAACGAAATTGCTGCAATGTTCCCAGAAGAATAATTTCTTTTGCAGAATATAAAAAAATAAAACCGGCCTTTCACAGGTCGGTTTTTTGTTTTAAATTTATATTGAATTTCAAACTAATTATTATTAGTTTAAAAGTTACAAATTATTTAGAGGTAGATATGGCAAAATATCAATTTCAGACAGAAGTTAATCAGCTTCTTAAATTAATTATTCATTCACTTTATTCAAACAAAGACATCTTCCTCCGTGAAATTGTTTCTAACGGTTCAGATGCTTTGGACAAACTTAAATATCTCACAGTTTCTGACGAAGCTTACAAATCAATCAAATTTGAACCAAGAATCGACATTACATTCGACGAGGCTAATTCTACTCTTACTGTTCAGGATTCCGGAATCGGTATGAACGAAGAAGATTTGACAAACAACCTTGGTACTATTGCACGTTCTGGAACAAAAGCATTTATGGAAAAACTTACAACAGAAGCGGCTAAAGACTCTGCTCTTATTGGTCAGTTTGGTGTAGGTTTCTACTCTGCTTTTATGGCTGCAAATAAGATTGATGTTTACACACGCAAAGCTGCAGGTGACGGAAAAATCTGGCACTGGAGCTCTGACGGTACAAATGCTTATGACATTGATGAAGTTGCTAATGACAGTGAAAACGCTGTTAAGTACGGATTCAACAATGAAGCTTTAACTGGTACTGCAATTGAAATGCACCTCAATAATGAATCAAAAGAATTTGCTTCTCGCTGGAAGATTGAAGAACTCATTAAAAAATATTCTGATCATATTGCATTCCCAATTTATCTTCACTACGAACAGAAAAAGTATGATGATAAAGGAAATGTAACTGAAACAGAAAATAAAGTAGATCAGGTAAACTCTGCTTCTGCTTTGTGGAAACGCAGCAAGTCTGAACTTAAAGCTGAAGATTATAATGAATTCTATAAAACTTTTGGTCACGATGGACAGGATCCACTTCACTATGTTCATACTCATGCGGAAGGTACTCAGGAATATACAACATTGTTCTTTATTCCACAGAATGCTCCTTATGACATGTATCAGGCTGATTACAAATCTGGCGTAAAACTGTACGTTAAACGTGTATTCATTACTGACGATGACCGTGAATTGCTGCCAAGCTATTTGCGTTTCGTAAGAGGTATTATTGATTCTGAAGATTTACCTTTGAATGTTAGCCGTGAAATTTTGCAGCAGAACCGTATTCTTGATAACATCCGAAATTCTTCTGTAAAGAAGCTTTTAAGCGAATTTAAAAAACTTGGTGAAGCAGCAGACAAAGCTCGTAAAGAAGAAAATCCAACTGACGACCAGAAGAAGGATATTGAAAAGTGGAACAAATTTGTTGCTGCTTTCAACCGTCCTATGAAAGAAGGTCTTTATTCTGATTACGGAAATCGTGAAGAAATTGCAGAAATTGTTCGCTTCAAATCTACAGATGCAAGTGGAACTGGAGATAACAATTACACAAGCTTTGCTGATTATGTTCAGAGAATGAAACCAGAACAGAAATCAATTTTCTACATTGCTGGAAGTGATGAAAAGAATCTTCGTGAAAATCCATTACTCAAAGCTTATGTTGAAAAAGGTTTTGAAGTTCTCGTAATGTGTGATGACATTGACGATATCGTTATTCCTGGATTAGGCAAATACAAAGATTTCGAACTTAAAGCTGTAAACCGTTCAGGTGCCGATGAAGACTTAGTTGGCGATAAAGAAGAAGCTAAAAAGAAAGAAGAAGAATTCAAGCCAGTTACAGACAAGATTAAAAAGGCTCTGGGAGAAAAGGTTAAAGAAGTAAAACTTTCTAAGACACTCAGCGGAGAAAATCCATCTTGTATCGTAGTTGATGAAAATGACCCTTCTTATCAGATGATTCAGATGATGAAAGCAATGGGACAGCCAGGCCCAGAATTGAAACCAATACTGGAAGTAAATGGAGATCATCCTATTCTTGCAAAAATCAAAGACTCAGATGATGAAGCTTTAATTACTGATGTTGCTGAAGTACTTCTTGATCAGGCCCTCCTTATTGCTGGAGTAGAACTTAAACAGCCTGCAGAATTTGTAAAACATCTCAATAATTTGTTGAGCAAATAAGCTCAGTAAAAATTAAAACCGTCAGACAGAAGTTTTCTCTATTTGACGGTTTTTTTTATTTTAAATACAATGGAATTAAAACTATCGAATAATAGTTTTATCAGAAGGAAATAATTATGGAAAAAAAAGAAGGAACATTAAAGTTCAGTGAATCTGAAGGAAAATTTTACATCACTAATGAAGATACACAGCAGGTAATTTCTGGACTTGATTTTGGAGATAACTTCGAAGCATTAGTAGACGGACAGTGGGTTCCAACAGCCCTTGAAATTGGCTCTGCCGATAACGGCGATTTAATCTTCAAATTAAAAAATACAAAGTACGCAGGCTTCATTGAAGGCGTTACTGTAAGAATCTAAAATAAGGATATATAGGGAAAACTATAACTAACGGTCGTTAGTTTAATTTACGCACAGTTTTCTTATTTTTATTATGAAAAAAAATGCTTTTTGGGAAGGCTGCCGCGACGGTATTCCAATCGGACTTGGATACTTTGCAGTTGCATTCTCTCTTGGAATTGTTGCTCAGAAAGCTGGCCTTACTGCCCTCCAGGGATTTATTGCCAGTTTCTTTAATGTAGCTTCGGCAGGTGAAAACGCCCTGTTCAACGCCATCATAGAAAAGGCCTCTTATATAGAAGTAGCTGTCGCTACTCTGGTCATCAATGCACGATACTTTCTTATGAGCTGTTCACTGGCTCAGAAGTTCGATCCTGCCACACCGTTCTACCATCGCTTTTTTGTAGGCTTTGGGGTAACAGATGAAATCTTTGGAATCACCATTGCCCGACCAGGTTCAATCGCACCGGCCTATAATTACGGAGCAATTTTTATCTCTGTACCATTATGGTCAATTGGAACTTCTCTGGGAATTATGGTAGGTAACATTCTGCCGGTAAGAATTGTCAGTGCATTGTCTGTTGCTTTGTACGGAATGTTTATTGCAATCATCATTCCACCGGCAAAAAAGAATCTGACAATAGCAATTGGTATAGCTGTAAGTTTCCTGGCAAGTTATCTCTGTGGAATTATTCCTTTAATTAAAGAAATCAAACCGGGAACCAGAACAATTATTCTTACAGTAGTAATTGCAGCAATTCTGGCAATTATTAAACCAGTTGACGATGAAAAGGAAGAAAATAATACTTCTTCAACCGAAACTGCCACAGAAAAATCAGAAATCAAAAAGGAGGAAGAATAATGAACTTTAATGCCTATATTTACATTTTTACAGCCGCATTAGTATCTTATGCCATTCGTGTTCTTCCATTAACACTGATCCGTAAGCCTATCACCAACCGATTCATAAAATCCTTTCTGTACTATGTACCATATGTAACTCTTGCCGTAATGACTTTTCCTGCAATCATCGAAGCAACACAATCAACACTTGCCGGCGTAATTGCACTCGTAATCGGTATTATTCTTGCATATTTTGGTGCAGGATTACTTCCCGTTGCCGGCGTTTGCTGCATTGTGGTATTTATTTCGGAAACATTCCTTATTCCTGAATATCGAGATATGTTGTTTCAGTTATTTATTAAATAACCCAAAATACCAACTGAAAAATACAAAACACATTTCAATAGAATTAAAAACCGGAAGTCTTCTAAAACTCCCGGTTTTTTTATTTTTGGCGACCCTTTATTAAACAAAACAGAGTTCCGCGGCTTACCTACGGCCGGTCCTTCGGACTGCTTCGCACCGCTCCATTCTTTCGCACACTCTCTGTAAATTATTTATAGAATAAATCAACTAACAAACGGTTGTTATTTTATTAATTGCAAAATTTATATGTTCCACGTGAAACACATCTAATTCTTTATATAATCTTCTAGATACTTATGATTTTTTAATTGTTTCACATGAAACA